>CAINVO010000029.1 GCA_903854195.1 uncultured bacterium
CTTATTTAATCCTGATGAAATAATAAGAGAAGCAACGTGATTTAGAATTTTATTTTGTATTAAACGCTTTAATGGACGGGCCCCGTACTGTGGATTGTAGCCCTCCTTACCTAGATAATTAAGAACAGCGTCAGATACCTCGAGAGTAATCTCTTTATCGAGTAAACGTGCTCGAACTTTATCTACTTCAATCTGGACAATTGTTCGAATAACTTCTGGCTTCAAAACATCAAACAAAACTATTTCATCAAGACGATTGAGAAACTCTGGTCTGAAATGGTCTTTAAGAGCATCCATAACTTTTGTTTTTACTGAATCATAATTGTCCTTGTCAGTTGCCTCACCAACCGCAGTAGCACTAAAACCAATTCGTTGCATACGATCAATATATTGAGCACCGATGTTGGATGTCATAATAATAATAGTATTTTTGAAGTTTACTACACGACCCTTTGCATCGGTTAAACGTCCATTATCCAAGACCTGCAAAAGAACATTAAAGATCTCAGGATGAGCTTTTTCAATTTCATCAAAAAGAATAACGGAGTACGGTCGATGTCTTACCTGCTCTGTAAGCTGCCCACCTTCATCATACCCAACATATCCTGCTGGAGCTCCAATAATCTTTGATACGGAGTGTTTTTCCATATATTCAGACATATCCACACGAATGAGTGCCTTCTCATCATCAAACATAAACTTAGCCAAAGCCTTTGTAAGCTCAGTTTTTCCGACACCTGTTGGTCCTAGAAAAATAAATGAACCGATTGGTCTATTTGGATCAGCGATACCTGCTCGGGCACGTTTGATAGTATCTGAAATTTTCTTAACAGCCTCATCTTGACCTACAACAACTTTCTTTAATTCCTCTTCCATGCGTTGTAGCTTTTCTATTTCTTCCTCGAGCATTCGAGATACCGGTATGCCAGTCCATCGTGCAACAACATCAGCAATATCGTTTTCAGTAATATCCTCTTTTAAGATACGTCTAAAACTTTGCAATTTCTTCAATCGCTTTGATTTTATTTCAAGATCTTTTTCAAGTCCTGGAATTTTTACATAACGAATCTCAGCAGCTTTTGAAAGATCTGCTTTAGCTTCAGCATGCTCTGCTTCTTGTCTCAAAAGTTCTAACTGTTTTTTAATTGATTTTATGTTTGAAATAGTTCCCTTTTCATTTGTCCATTTAAGTTCTATTTCTGAGGTTTTTTCGTGTAAATCAGCGATCTCTCTTTCTATATCTTTGATACGGCCCTTTGTTTTAGGGCTATTTTTAGTGGAGTCTGGCTCTTTTTTTAGAGCCTCACGCTCTATTTCAAGTCTCATGATTTTACGATGAGCCTCCTCAAGCACTGGGGGTTTGTTTTCTAGAGAAATTTTTAGAGCAGATGCGGCTTCATCTATCAGGTCAACAGCCTTATCAGGCAAAAATCGATCAGTTATATATCGACTTGAAAGATTGATTGAAGCAAGAATTGCATCATCAGTAATACGTACTCCGTGATATAGCTCATACTTTTCTTTTAGACCTCGGAGTATTGCAACAGCATCTTCTACTGATGGTTCATTAACATACACTGGCTGAAATCGACGAGAAAGTGCAGGATCTTTTTCTATATGTTTTTGATACTCACGAATAGTTGTTGCCCCTATAGCTCGAAGCTCTCCACGAGATAGCGCAGGCTTCAGCATATTTGATGCATCAAGTGATCCTTCAGATGCACCAGCCCCTACTATAGTGTGTATTTCATCAATGAACAAAATAATTTTTCCATCCGACTTTTCAATTTCTTTTAAAATATTTTTTAGACGCTCCTCAAATTCTCCGCGGTATTTGGTACCAGCAACAAGTATTCCAAGATCGAGAGAGACAAGCTCTTTGTCTCTTAGGGATTCAGGCACATCACCCATCGCAATACGATTGGCAAGACCTTCAACTATTGCAGTTTTTCCTACACCTGCTTCACCTATCAATATTGGGTTGTTTTTAGTTCGTCTGGAAAGAATCTGTATCACACGGCCGATTTCGGTATCACGACCAATAACAGGATCAAGTTTATGTTCGCGAGCAAGTGAAGTTAAGTTACGTGTAAACTTCACAATTGCCTTCATCTTCTTAGGCTGAACAGTTTCGTTTGATTTATTAGTCTTCAAAACCTCTAAAGCATGCATAACCATATCCTTATCAATCTTAAATTTTGACAAGATTTCTCGGGAACTTGAAGCAACATCAAAAAAGGCAATGAAAAGATGTTCAGTAGATACAAACTCATCCTTTAGAGATGCGGCGACACGAGAAGAAATCTCGATAATCTGTGCAAGCTCAGGTGTAAGGTACAACTGATATGATGGTGCGATAGTGTTTGAAACTTCAGGAGCTTCGATTTGTTCAAGTATAGAATCAGTCAACAAAATAGTATCAACTTCTAACTTATCTAGTATAGAAATAACCATGCTTTCTTCCTGCACCAAAAGTGCTGCAAGTAAATGCAAAGGGTTAACATGATTTTGCCCACGCTCAATAGCAAATTCATGAGCCTTACGCAAAACTTCCTTAGCTTTTGTTGTGAAATGGTTGAATGGAGGCATAGTTTTATTTTAAATAATTAAAGAAATAATGAGATTTCTAAAGTAAATGGAAAAGGTCTGAAAACGGCTTATTTAATAGGTTTTACTGTAATTTTCCAACCTAATTGTACCTTAAAATATGATTTTTGCAATTGCCTTTACAAATAAATCAATATCTTTTTTAGTAGTGAATCGTCCGAGACTAATGCGTAGTGAACTTTTTGCACATTCATTTTTTCCAAGTGCCTCTATAACGTACGAGGAGGAATCTTCACTTGATATTTTACAACTTGAAACTGATGAGATCGATACGCCTTTTACATCAAGCTGGAGGACGATGAACTCTGCATCAATCAGGTCAAGATTGGAATCACTATTTTTTTTAGACGATTTTAGACAGATGCTTAGAAAATTTGGAGCGACATCAGGATTGTCGATTGGGACATTTAAAGAAAAATTAAATCTGTTAGACATTTCTGATTTCTCGGAAACATTTTTTAACTTTTCCAAACAATAACTCCTAAGTTCTAGGATCCTCAGAGACTCTTTTGAGTTTTCAGAAATCGCGATCCTAAGTGCTTCTGCAAAACCCACTATAGCTGCTGGATTTTCAGTACCTGACCGAAGACCATTCTCCTGCCCACCTCCATAGATAATTGGTAAAATATTTTTCTGAGCATTTCTATGCACAAATAGAACACCACTACCTTTTGGTCCATAAATCTTTGACGCATCCAACGTCATAAGGTCTATGCCGAGCTGGGGTACCCCTAAATTACAAAACAGGGCTGCTTGACTTGCGTCAGTATGAAAATAAATTGGAAGACCTTCTTCCCTATTTTTTCTTTCTGCGCGGATAAGCTTAGCTATGTCTTTTATAGGCTGTATAGTCCCAACCTCATTATTTACATACATTATAGAAATCAAAATTGTTTCAGGCCGAATAGACTTCTTAATTTCACCGATATCCACAAGTCCATCTTCACTTACAGAAATATATGTAACCTCAACAATGCCTTGATTTTCTAAAGCACGGCAAGTCTCAAGAACTGAACTATGCTCTATATTTGAAGTTACAATGTGTGGCTTAACTTTCGCCAGATCACTACTGTCAACAACATTGTTCGAATTTGAAATAGCCAATATTCCTCTAACCATACCCATGATTGCAAGATTATTTGATTCCGTTCCTCCACTTGTAAAAAATATTTCGTCTGAATGACCCCCAATAATATCTGCGACACTTTTGCGTGCCTCTAATATTTTTTTAGATACAAAAACTCCCTCTTTGTATAAAGATGATGCATTGCAAAAACCACCATCAAAACCCGCCATTAAAAAAGGCTTCATGGCTTTTAGAACTCTTTTGTCTAATGGTGTTGTAGATGCATAATCTAAATATACTCGTGACATATACCACCCATATTACGACACTCTTGCTTTTTTGCAAAAAGTCAGTTTTAGTGTATACTTTTCAAATGCTTTTCTTCTATCAAACCGTATCTCAAAATCCGGCTTTAATTTTAGAAATAGTCACAGTGTTGGCTGTATTTTTTTTGTTACTTCTTGCCTGGATCATCAGACTTGAAATTAGAATGAAAAGACTACTAGTAGGAGAACACACAAAAAATATTCCAGAATCACTTACCTTCATAAAAAACTCTCTTTCAGACTTATCATCTTTTCGTAAGGAGTCTGAGCAATATTTAGAGACAGTTGAAAAAAGACTACGTAACAGTGTACAAGCGGTTGAGACAGTACGCTTCAACCCATTCAAAGGAATGGGCACCGGAGGTAATCAGAGCTTCTCTACTGCACTACTTGATGAAAAAGGAAACGGGGTTGTTATTTCAAGCCTATATTCAAACGACCGAGTTTCCGTTTTCGCCAAACCAATTGTATCTGGAAAATCTGTATACGAACTGAGTGACGAAGAAAAAGAAAGTCTCACCAAGGCAAAGACCGCATTAAAAAGATAGTATGACTCACCTAACCAACAAAAAGCTATGCAGAAAAATACTCCGGATAACTCCGAACAACAAAATCAAGAACGACCTCCTGTAGTAGCAATTATGGGTCATATTGACCATGGAAAATCCACACTTCTTGATTTCATTCGTAAATCAAACATAGTAGACAAAGAAATTGGTGGTATTACACAAAACATGTCTGCATATGAGGTATTGCACCCAGTTGCAGCTGTTGATGGTAAAAACGCAACAAACAAAAAAATAACTTTCCTAGACACACCAGGTCATGAGTCTTTTTCACTTCTACGCAGTCGTGGAGCAAGTGTGGCAGATCTTGCCGTGCTTGTTGTATCAGCAGAAGACGGAGTAAAACCTCAGACATTGGATGCATTCAAGGCAATAACAGACGCCAACCTTCCTTATATAGTTGCTATAAACAAAATCGACAGACCCGGTGCTGATATCGAAAGAACAAAACTAAGCCTTGCTGAGAATAATATTTTCGTTGAAGGATACGGCGGCAGCATCACAGTTGTACCTATTTCCGCCAAGCTTGGAACAAATGTACCTGAACTTTTGGACATGATACTTTTAACAGCCGAGATGTCTGAACTAGTTGGAGATGTGGCTCGTACTGGCGAAGGTGTAGTAATCGAAACAAATCGCGACAAATCTGGTGTGTCAGCAACCATGATAGTGAAAAATGGCACCATCCGTAAAGGAATGTTTGTTGTGTCCGAAAAAGTCGGTGGTGGTTATACAATTGCCCCTGTCCGTATTTTAGAAAATTCAAATTCAAAACCAATAAACGCAGGCACATTCTCATCCCCTGTTAGAGTTGTTGGGTTCAGTGATATGCCTCAAACTGGTTCTATTTTTCATTCATTTAATACAAAAAAAGAAGCTGAAGCTTACACAGAAGATGCCGCCAACGGAAAAGAGAAAACTAGTTCAAAAAACAACAACGGAAACAACGGCATTCGCAACAAAACTCAGGCTTATGTTCTACCTATTATCATCAAGGCCAACACATCTGGTGTTATTGATGCAATTGATTATGAAATAAACAAAATAAAAAACGACCGTATTTGTTACAAAATATTATACAGTGGCATCGGCGACATTTCAGAGAATGATATAAAAATTGCTGCTGGAAAAGAAGGAACACTAGTTCTTGGTTTTTCAACAAAAATAGATGGTTCTGCAAAAGCACTAGCAGAAAGAGTTGGTATTGAAGTAAGAGTTTTTGACATTATTTACAAGCTCACAGAATGGCTACAAGAAACAGCTCAAGCTCGTACACCCAAAATGGAAGTTGAAGAACAAAAAGGCCGCGTCAAGATTCTTAAATTTTTTAGCCGCACAAAAGACAAACAGGTTATTGGTGCAAGAGTTGAAGAAGGAAAGATTTCTATTGGTGATATCGTAAGAATTATCCGCCGCGAATCAGAGATCGGACGAGGTACCGTAAGAGAGCTCCAACAGGCCAAATCAAAGACCGGAGAGATCACCGAAGGAGAGTTTGGTGCAATGATTGAATCAAAAATTGAACTCGCTCCAGGAGACAAAGTAGAGCCTTTCCATGTTGTAAGTAAATAAACAGGTAACACAATCTAGATAAAATAATTGCAAAGAAACGATAAATAGACTATAAACAACGCATATGGCATACAGATCAGAAAAAATTACAGAGATGTTGAAGCATTTGGCGGGAAAATTCCTTGCTGAGGAGTCCAATGGCCAATCACTAATTACTGTAACAAACGTTACCCTTTCAGATGATGAAAAAACTGCTGTAATTTTATTTACGGTTTTTCCTGATAGTAAAGAAGCAGCTGTTCTTGATTTTACAAAACGAAAGCGAAGTGAATTCAAAAAATACGTAAAATCCAATAGTTCAATCGGACGAATTCCCTTTTTTGATTTTTCAATTGATGGTGGCGAAAAAAATCGTCAATTGATAGACAACATAAGTCACAGCCTCTAATTTTGAGACCATTCCATCATATGTTATCCTAGTAATGCCCATGTGGCAGACCATACCTTGAGCTTAACTCAATACTTTGATCAAAACATGGCGTAGTAGCCAAGTGGTAAGGCAAGGATCTGCAAAATCTTTATACGCCGGTTCGATTCCGGCCTACGCCTCCAAAAACATCTAACAGGTAGATTTATCAAGTCTTTTTTGCTAAAGTATATGTCACGCCCGGGTGACGTAATTGGTAGCCGTATGAGACTTAAAATCTCAGGATCGCAAGATCGTGTGGGTTCGATTCCCACCCCGGGCACAATAAGAGAACACTACCGCAAAAAACATAATTTCTAAAAATGTAAGTAAAAATAAGTTCAAAATATTAGACGGCAAAAAGCTGAGTGTTTTACTTGCGGAAGATTTAAAAGAAAAAATACAAAAGTTAAAAATCAAGCCAAAACTGATCATTATTCAGATTGGTGATTTGGACGCCTCAAATATTTATATTCGTAGAAAAATTTCATTTGCCCAAAAAATTGGAGCTTTAGTGGAACATAAAAAATATCCTGAAAGTACAAAAGAATCAAAAATTATTCTAGACATCGTAAAATACAACTTAGACAAAACAGTCCACGGCATTATTGTACAACTACCAATTCCGAGCCATTTTAATAAAAATAAAATTATTGAGTCAGTTGATCCAAATAAAGATATTGATGGACTAACCTCATTTAATACAAAACGCCTATTTGATAACCAAGAAATTATTACACCCGCCACAACAAAAGGCATACTAACTTTACTTGATTATTACAAAATAAAAATTGATGGGAAAAGAGTAGCAATAGTTGGTCGTTCGTCTCTAGTTGGTAAACCTACAGCCCTTGCTTTCCTAAACAGAAACTCTACCGTAGTTGTCTGCCATTCACATACAAAGCATTTAGAAAAAATTACCAAGGACTGTGACATCATTATTGCAGCTATTGGTTACCCAAAATTTATAACAAAAAAGCATCTCTCAAAAAACCAGACTATTATTGATGTAGGCATCAATCTTGGTACAAACGGCAAACTCGTCGGTGACACTGATTATGAGGCCATAAAAGGCTCTGTAGGGGCAATTTCACCGGTTCCTGGGGGTGTAGGGCCAATGACCATAGTATCTATTTTCCAAAACCTTTTAATTACCCATTCCCTACAAATAAAGAAAAAATAATTCCAGACATAGACAAAAAAACTTTAAACCTGTACTGTTTTTTGTTTACGAACACAGACCACGAATATTGACAATTTGATTTTTAGTGTTAGTCTGAGGCTAGAAACAAACTGTGTCGGGTGGATACCTAACCAGTTTACAAACAGGAGGAATAACTTATGATCATTAAAATATTGCTGGAGGATGCCCAAAAAATGGGACTCTTCGAAACATCGCTTATCATTGGGCTAACAGTTGCCTACTTTTCAGCTTTATTCATTCAAGCTGAAGAAGTGCGAAAATACTACAAAACATTTCCGCCTTCCCAAACCATCTACCACGCAGGTCTGGCAAATTTATTTATTTACTTTTGCTTTTACTGCGATTCAATGAAACACCCCGTACTGGCAGTTGCAAGCTTTCTATGTGCCAGCGGTAACGAAACAATCGCGTTATGGGCATCAAAGATAGGCCCAACTAAAAAAACAATGACTGTCGTTGTGTCGTTCGGACTAGTACCCATCATTGTCATCATGGTTGCAATGATTAGTAAAATGACGGTTACAGGCGGTCACACAGAAATCCAGATGCTTCTAGCCACGGCCGTCCTTGTGAGTTTAATTGGACTTGCAATTTCCACAGAGATTTGGGAAAAGAAAAAAGTTGAAGGTTTTGCAAATACTTGTAAAATCTACAAAAGCCACCAAGCAATATGTATTGCAATACTGTTGTTCATTTGGATTCCGCTGTTCATTGGCGAGCCTATCGATTTCCTTGGATCAAAAAGTCTGATGATTATTTTTCTGAGTGTTGCCACAGCGGCAATTTCCAGAAGAATGTTGCTAACTGATTTAAGTCAGCAAATCAACGAAACACAAAATCCCCCTATCACAACTTGAGACCAAAAATCATCAAGTTCAAAACCACCGACTGGCAACCGGTGGTTTTTATTTTAAAAACATAGTTAAAAATACCATAGGCAAACATTGCTCTTTTTGGTTTTTTTTGGTATAAAAGTACCTATCCGCCCATAGCTCAGATGGTAGAGCGCTCGCCTCTTAAGCGATTGGTCGTAGGTTCGATTCCTACTGGGCGGACAAGTAAAATTGATTTTTTATTATTGAAATATTAATTTTATTTTATGTTTACTTTTCCTCAGTAAGAGGGTAAAGTATTCAGGAGCCGGAAAGTTGAAAGATAAATATGCCGAGGTGGCGAAATTGGCAGACGCACTTGCCTTAGGAGCAAGCGGGGTTAAACCCATGGAGGTTCAAGTCCTCTCCTCGGCACAAAAAACAAAATACACAACCTTACGGTTGTGTATTTTGTTTTTTGTAATAGCCGAAGAGAGGACTTGAAAGCCGGACTGAAGTCTCGATGTGAGCGACCTTGCGAACCGAGACGAGGGAGGCGGGGTCTCGTGGAAAATTGCGCAGCAATTTTAACATGTGACCAAGTCCACAAAACACATAACAAAAAAACACCACCTCTTTCGAAGTGGTGCTTTTTTATTTACTCGCTTTTATTATTTCTTTATTTGATTGATAGCAGTTGAGTCAGCACCAATTGTGTTTATGATTACGTTCACAATGCCGAATGCAGAAAGCATAATGGCAAGACCTACAATTCCCCACAATATATGTCTACCTCCCTTTGTGCGTGCCTCCTCACTATCTGAGTGACCCACAAACTCTAATACCCCCCAAAGAAAAACCAGAAGTGCTACAGCAACCAAAAGCAGTATTATCGGATTAACAATATACTGGTCAATTTTGTGAATGAAATTTAAAGCCGGAGTCATTTATTAGTACTAATTGTATTAGTTTACTTGACCACCTACATTTGGAAGTCCAGGTGCATTGATAGGTGTGTTATCTAGTCCAGGAATACTTGTCTTCAAAATGTTAACAAGTCCCCATACTGATACCATCACAAACAAAGCAATAATGCCCCAAAGCATAAAGCTTCTTGCTTCACGTCTTTTTTCTTCATCAGCACCTGACACAACGTACAAAAGAATACCCCAAAGAAAGACCAATACTGTCAATGAGATAATGAAAGGTAGAAGCTGGTTGATAAGTGAACTTGCTTGTGTAAGCAAAAGGAAAATACCGTTGACACCTGTAGCTGCAAAAGCTAGGAAAGGTGCCGCACTGAGTGTCACTGTTGAAATACCTATGAGTGTTTTTTTCATTTAGTTCTATTAAAATAATAATTTTATAAAGCGAGCTTTGATATTGAAAGATATTCAAACTCCCTTACATTTTAGCAACTTTTGTTTTGAAATACAAAGGTTTTTAAATTTATGTGGGGATAGTAAATGTTTACTAAAAATTTAAATACAGATTATTAAAGCTACTGGAGCTGAGGAATAATAACTGCACCTCCAAAAAGAGTACCTGTGAGAATATTTACCAAACCCCAAACTGATACCATCACGGCAAGCCCGATAATACCGTAGATCATGAAATTTCTTCCTTCTATGCGCTTATCCTCACTTCCTGCAGACATAACGAAGTTAAAAATACCCCAAAGAAAAACTAAAATCGTTAAACTTATAATTAAGGGCAGTAACTGATTTATAAGTGCGGCAATAAGGTGCACAACATCCGTAAAATTTGCAACAGCTGCTGTTTGTGTTGATGGCTTCATATTTATTTATTTTAATTGACCAACTGTACCAGTAATTGCAACTTGAATAACACTAGCTCCCAATATAATAGCTGCTCCGACAACAACCCATGTAAGAGTTTTGTGTGCTGTTTCAATTTTTTTCACATCCCCTCCCGATGTCACGTAAAGAAAACCTGCATAAATAATAAAGAACACTGTCACAAGTGCCCCAAGAACCTTAACGACACCTAGGAGCACATTTATAAAATCAGCAAGGGTGCTAGCTGTTTTTATTGGGTTATCCAACTTAGCTTGTGCATCAGCGTTTGAAGCAAAAGCCAATGTAGATAGAGCAACCATAATAAACCCTGCAGGTTGAACTAATTTCTTAAAAATTTGCTTAATTTTATTTTGTATTTTCATTATTTTAATTTTATCTTTATGAACCAAGTAAACTATAACCAGGATTCACACCAAGCCCTGTCAAAATAAACTGAACAATTAACCACGCTAGTAAAGCAACAATAAGACCGACAACAGCCTTAAACATGACACTATGGGCCTTTTTAACCTGCGTTTCACTTCCAGCTGCTGTAAGGTATAGGAAGCCTGCATAAACAAAAAGTAAAACAGCAGCGGTTATCGCAAGATAAAGTAAAAAACCCACAACAGTGTTGACCAAAATCATGAAATCACTCCAACCACAACCCTGAGCAGCACTAAAACATTGCAACTGCAATGTTTTAGTCTGCGCACTAGCCAGTATTGGGAAAAATAAAAAAACAAATACAGAAAAAATTGATTGGATTTTAAATTTAATTATTTTCTGCATCATCTTATTGTGATTGTGTCTGTGTTTTTTTAATAATACTTTGAAAATCTACTCTTGCACCCATAATTGCATCTGAAGAACTTCTCTGGTTTGTTGCTACTGATTCTACCATATTTTGAAATGAGACATTACTTGTATCTGGATCTGGGTCAAACCATCCTCGACTCTGAAGTGCAGCTTGATAAAATACTGCCTGATAACTATCTGGTGCTTGTACAGCCAAAAGATCTCTTCTAACTGGTGGTAGGCTCAACTGATCAGACAAAAATGTGACAGAAGCCTGACTTGTCAAAGCAAGAATTGCACTCAATGAACCGGCAACGTTTGTTGAGTTTTTTGTAATAGCCATTGCATAAAGTTTTCCGTAAGTTATTTTTGTAGAATTCTGATCAGGAACAGGTAGAACAGCAACATCAAAATTTAGATTTGGGTTTTTAGCTCTAATTTGTGACGCCTCGCTTGCGTAGCCAACATACAAAGCTAAATTCCCTGCCAAAAAAGCATCAAGTGAATTTGGCATTGATCTATTCCATGAATAATATTTATTACTTGGATCTGAAAACTGATTATAAAAATCTAAAACAGACGCAGCTGTTGATGCACCAGGTAAATTTTGATCCAAAACGCTGACAATTTCATCCGTACTTGGGTTTCTAGTAACGATAGGATTACCAGCTTGAAGGAACATTGCAGAAAGAATTGCTTTTGCATTTGTAACATTTGAAAACTCACCAAATGACACCAAAGCTCTTTGAATATTCTGTTTGTTATCAACTGCGATGATTTTTGGAGCAAGAGATGACAAATCTGACCAGTATTTTGGTGGATTTGGAATATTAGCAGAAGCAAAAATATCTTTGTTCCAATAAAGAACAAGTGGATCCACTAAAATCGGAACGCCGACAACCCCAGTTGAATTTAGGAACAATTGTCCTTCATCTATAAAAGTATCTTGAAACGTTCGTTGAGGATAGTTTGCAAAAGGAATAGTGAAGATTTTATTTCTCAACCTGTTTATTTGTGAATCAGGGATAATAACAACATCTGGTCCATTTCCTTCAGCTAAGGCATTCACAAGATCACTATCAAAAGTGGCTTCTGATTTTTCAACATACCGTGCATTAATAACATTTGCCTGTTGATTTACATTTTTTATAAGAGCAGAAGCTGATTCATTAGGAATCGTACCCCAAATAGTTACCAAGGCTCCAGGACCATTACTAGTTGTTCCTAGTTTAGCGAAGGTCAAAACACCAAGCACAATAAGAAATATAAAGATTCCAATCACTGTCATTTTAAAAGGTGTCATGAATATTTATATTATAACCCATCAAATTTTATTAAAACAGCTAAGGATGCTTTGGCACTGTGAACAGTAACCCGTAATGGTGATCTCCTGCATCAAATTCTTTTTCAAAAAGAAACCCCGCTGATTTTGCAAGAGTAATTGTTTCTGATTTTGAAATCCTCTGATCCTTTTTAGGACCTATATTTACTTCAGACTCATGTGACCAATCAATAATGGCTAATCTTCCTTTTGATCTCAATATTCTAAATGCTTCCCCAACAATTGTACTGCGCACCTCACTAAAAAATAATGTATTAAATATAAAAACCCTATCAACAGAATGATCAGCAAGACCACTTCCTCTTTCTTGCTCCAAATCAGCGTGTAAAATATCTACATTATCTAGCCCCTGACGCTCTGCATCTTTTTTTATCTTATGAAGTAAGTCAATTTGAACATCTATAGCATAAACCTTTCCGTATTTACCAACTGCACGAGCTGCAGCAATTGCATGATGGCCTGAACCTGATCCAAAATCTGCAACAACCATTCCTTCACCGACATATGCCTGGGTAATATTTTTTTCAGGATGAGAAAACATGTAACTATTATATTACAAGCAAATCAAAGAAGCGATAGAGTCACCTTCGCGAAGCTTCATGATTCGAACACCTTGTGTGTCTCGTCCAAGTGATGGAATTTCTTTTAGGTCACATCTAATCACCTGACTCTTCTTTGAAATTGCAACCGCTTCTTCTAATTCTTCTGTAACAATAATTGCAGAAATTAGATCACCTGTCTTTGGAGTAACTTTCGATGTTTTGATACCAGACCCTCCACGATTTTGAGTTTTATATTCTGAAATTGGAGTCTTTTTACCATATCCATTTGCGGACACAGTTAGAATATGAGCTTTAACGCCTTCGGAACCTTTTTTAGCCATATTAGCTTTGGCCACAGAAGCCCCAACAACATAGACATTTTTATCGATTTTCATTACTCTAACTCCTCCAGCACTTCGTCCCATTTCGCGTACATCTGATTCAGAAAAACGTATAGACTGTGCATCTGAAGAAACTACAATAACCTCATCATTTTTTTCTACAAAAGACGCTGACACTAGATCATCCCCGGCATCTAGACGTATCGCAATGATACCGCTTCGTCGAACATCCTTAAAACTGTCTGCAGAAACTTTTTTACCTGTACCATTTTTTGTAACCAAGAATAGAGAAAGCCCACCATTATCACTTCCCTTTTTAACATCCTTTGGCATTGGCAAAATAGAAGTTATTTTTTCTTCTGCAGAAAGAGCCAAGAAGTTCATCATTGATTTTCCACGAGTAGCACGCTTTCCTTCAGGAATATCATACATCTTGATCTGATATGCTTTTCCTTTATCTGTAAAGAAAAGTAAATCACTATGAGTAGAGGCAGTCAAAAAATGAGTTATAAAATCTTCCTCTTTTGTGTTTAGATCCATAACACCAACACCCCCTCGTTTTTGTTTACGATATTCATCTGGATCAGTACGCTTGATGTAACCTCCAGATGTAAGAACAAGAACACTCTCTTCATCAGGAATAACATCTTCAATAGAAAAATTCTTTGCGGCATGTTTGATTACACGAGTTCTTCTTTCATCTGAATATTTTGCGCGCACTTCTGCAAGTTCATCCTTAATAATTTGTGGGATGCGCTTTGGATTTTTTAGAATATCTTCAAGATCTTTAATAAGTTCCTGTATAGCTTTAAGCTCATCTTCTATCTTCTTTCTTTCAAGACCAGCAAGTCGCTGGAGCTTCATGTCCAAAATAGCAGTAGCCTGACGATCAGAAAACTTGAACTGCTTCATCAAATTCACATGGGCAGTAGGTGTATCTTTTGAGGCTTTGATAAGCTTGATAATTTCATCAATATGATCAAGAGCCTTTTTAAGACCAATCAAAATATGTTCACGGTCCTTTGCTTTATTAAGATCAAACTCTGTACGACGACGAATAACCACACGTCGGTGTGCAATAAACTCCTCTAGGCAAGATTTGAGTGATAAAGTCTGTGGGACACCATCAACAAGTGCTACCATGTTTAGATGGAACATTTGTTCAAGTTGTGTATGTTTGTATATAAAGTTTAGAACGTTCTGTGGATAACTGCCGTTCTTTAGTTCGATCACAATACGAATATCCTTAGTAGACTCATCACGTAGATCCTTAATGCCATCTATTTTTTTCTCTCGAACAAGGTCGGCAATTGCCTCGATAAGGGTAGACTTGTTTACACGAAAAGGAATACTAGTAATGATAATTTTTGAATGACCCACCTTATCTTCAATGATTTCGGCCTCTCCACGTACAAGCATTCCTCCTTTTCCATGGTTGTAAGCATGCGCGATATCTTTTTCACCATAAAGCACTCCACCTGTTGGAAAATCTGGACCCTTAACAAACTGCAAGAGATCTTCAGTTGTTGCATCCTTGTTGGCAAGTAAGTGAGATGTAGCATCTACAATTTCACCAAGATTGTGAGGTGGAATATTTGTTGCCATACCTACAGCAATACCAAGCACTCCGTTTAGAAGAAGGTTTGGAACAGCAGTTGGCAAAACACCAGGCTCCTTTCTTGAACCGTCATAGTTTGGATGATAGTCAACAGTCTGCTTTTCAATATCACGAAGCAGTTCTGCAGAAAGACGAGCCATACGAGCTTCTGTATAACGCATAGCAGCTGCACTATCTCCATCAATGTTACCGAAGTTTCCTTGACCTTGGATCAATGGGTATCGAAGTGAAAAATCCTGAGCCATATTTACAAGAGAATCATAAATAGCAACGTCTCCATGAGGGTGATAATTACCCATCACTTCTCCGACTACGAAAGCTGATTTTCGAAACTTAGCTGAAGAAGTCAAACCTCGCTCATGCATAGCATAAAGAATACGACGGTGCACTGGTTTCAAACCATCACGCACATCGGGAAGAGCACGATCAGTAATAACTGACATGGCATAATCCACAAAGGATTTTTTCATTTCTGCTGTAAGCTCACGAGCAACCACATTTTCATTTGCAATGTTTGCTGCACTGTCTAGTGGTTTACTGTATCTGTCATCGGATGATTTTGCCATAAAAAAATAATTAAAATTCTGATATTACTGATTTGTTTGACTAGACTGACTGCTCTGGTCTGCCGGAACAAGAGGCACAACCTGATCATCTTGATTTTGCTGATCTGAAGTGGTTGCAGGCAACAACTCTATCTGTGACGAAGCATCACTGTCAGAACTTGGTGCAGTCGCATCCTTAATACTTTGATATGCCTCTGCAGCGTTATTCTTTAAAACATTCATAGGGTTACTTTCTTGAACTAAACCTTGTTCAGCAACAGTTGAATTTGATACAACATTTAAACGGGCATGGAGCCAAACTGCAAAAACTATAGAAGTTAAAAATAAACTGACAGCAATGGCAACCATTCTTCTGACTGGTTCTGGTTTTGCGTGAAGTTTTTCTATAATTTTTCGCATTTTTTTATTTTAATTTGTAAGATTAAATGTAAGACATTTATATACAATAAACATGACACAACTATTATACAACAGACAGGACCATAACTTCTCCCTCCTTACCTTCCAAATCTTTTTTCTTAATAGTTAGCTTATCAACCGGTGAAACACTCTCGCCCGCTTCCTTTAAAAAAGTTTTGAGAGCGTCTTTATCACTACCACCCTTTTCATCATAGTGCATTGGAATAACGATTTTTGCCTCAAGTTTTACAGCAAGTTTATATGCCTCAGAAGCTGACAATACGCCATTACCACCAATTGGCACAAAAAGAATATCAACTGAATCAATACCTTCTAGTGTTTCAGGATTTAAAGTAGTTTTATCAAGAGCTCCCAAAAAACAAATATTTATGCCGTCGAGCTGAAAAGTATAAACTGTATTAATTAGAGATTTACCGTCGTGTGAAGAAGTTTCTGGAAATCCTTTAATAAAAATTCCCCCGGTTTCATATTCTCCTGGTGAGGTAACAATGAAAGGACTCTTATCTCCGTAAGTAAAATCTGCTCCGCCATTTGTATCAGGATGATTTATCGTTTGCAAAACTATGTTTGCACCGAACTTTGATGTTTTAAAAGCAGAATCCTTTGAAGCAGGATTAGTCACGAGCGTAAGATCGCCAAATTGCAATTTAAATGACTCCAATCCTTGATATGTAATAACCATAATGGCGACATTGTAGCACAATATTAAATGTGTATAAAGTATTACAAATACACCTTTTTGGAGCACGGATAAATCCTTGCTAGGATTTTCCTCGTGCTCGCTCCGTCGAGTCTCGCAAGTCTCCAAAAAGGTGCATTTGTAATATTTGTAATACTTTACCAACCTTAGATGTTGTGCTACATTAGCCCTATTATTAATAGTTGTAGCCACAAGTAACCTCGCCCATTGTTACGACAGATTTGCAGGCGAAACTTGTGGCTAGACGCATATACATTATTTATGGCAAAAAAAATTGACGGTTCTGTAGACGAAAATCTAAAGGACATCGTAAAGGACAACCAAACAACGGCTCAAGAAGAGGCTGAAAAGGAGATACGTTCTAAAAAGGATAGCCCGATGGGCAAGCTTCTAAACGAAACTGCAACACCTCCAAGTGTAGCTGATATCGTTGAAGGACCCGTTATCGCTATCGACAAGAAAGGTGTTTTTGTGGATTTACATCCATATGGAACAGGTATTATTTATGGACGTGAATACATCAACGCTCGTGACATCATCAAGAAAGTAAACATTGGTGACAGTATCGCAGCTAAAGTTGTTGGATTTGATCACCCAGAAGGATACATTGAACTTTCTCTAAAAGAAGCTAAACAGGCATTGATTTGGAGTGAGGCTGAAATTGCTATTCGAGACAAGACTGCTTTTGATATTCCTGTTCTTGAAGCAAACAAAGGAGGACTTATTCTTTCATGGCAAGGTATCCAAGGTTTCCTTCCTGCATCACAACTTAAGACAGAACACTACCCACGCGTAACAGATGGTGATAAGGATAAAATCCTGGAAGAGCTTAAGAAACTTATTGGCAAGCGCATTTCTGTAGTTATCATTTCTGCCGCTCCAAAAGAAGGAAAACTTATCTTCTCAGAAAAGAACCCTGAACAAAAAGATAAAGAAAAGATGGTTGGAAAATACGCAGTTGCAGATGAAATCGAAGGAACAGTTACAGGCATGGTAGATTTCGGAGTATTCGTAAAACTAGAAGAAGGTCTTGAAGGTCTAGTTCACATCTCAGAAATCGACTGGGCACTTGTAGAAGATCCTCGAGCTATCTTTAAGGTTGGCGATAAAGTAAAAGTAAAAATTATCGAAATCAAGGATGGTAAGATTTCTCTTTCTATCAAGGCTTTGAAAGAAAACCCATGGAAAGCTGCATCAAAGAAATACAAGAAAGATGATGTTGTAAGTGGTGTTGTTATCAAATTCAACAAACACGGCGCTCTTGCAAGCATTGAAGAAGGTGTCGCAGGTCTTGTACATGTTTCAGAGTTTGGAACAGAAGCAAAACTTCGTGAGTCACTAGAGCTTGGTAAAAGCTATAACTTTAAGATCAATCTCTTTGATCCAAAAGAACAAAAGATGGCGTTAGGTTTTGTGAAGTAGTTAGATAAAATAAAAAAGCCGTTTGCGAAGTCCTTCGCTACCCTGTTTTAAGTCTTGAGACTTCAGAATAGAGTGCGGGACAAGCGAACGGCTTTTTTATTTTGCCTGCTATTCACGCCCAGCGTGGTTATTTTTAATGGTATTGACACCTCAAAATCTTTGTGTAATACTTTCGCTCAGAAATTCAGATAAGTTTATATGCCGAAACAGCAAGTTCAATACGCAATACTGGCAACAATCACAGCAATCGTCGTTCCTGAGGAAAGCCTCACTAATGGTAACAACCACATTTCTTCGCACCCCAGGCTCCGGATGCTGATCCTGAACCTTGAAGGCAAAGAGCGGAAGAAAGTGAAGGTGAATATCCGTTATCATTTTGAACAAGACGAGCGTGTCCCCGCAAAGGCACACGTCGCGCTGGTGACCAGCAACCGAGGTCCGATCGACCACGAACAAATTCGCACAGCCTTCGGAAGCGATGGAAAAGTGTTCGTCAAGACGTACCAAAACGTATCGACAGATCCGAACGTTTTGAACGATCTTTTTCTGCTTGCGGATAAGGATTCGCAGGCGACAAGAGATGCGATCCAGAAAGTCGCTTAGTATCATTAGCCCTTTTTAAAGCAAGGATGGGCAAAACCAGCCGGAACGATTTGAATCGTTCCGGCTGTAACTATTTATAAGCTATTACATATTTAGACAATACCCGAACTTATCCTTGGTTCATTTCATTCATTGCAGCCGCCCTACCTTCTTCAATTATCATTTTTAAAGCATCCGCAGCTTTTTTTGAAACTTTCTTAATTTCCTCAGCTTCCACAAGTTTAAAATCACCTATAATAAAATCTAAGACTTTATCTCCTAATGGTTTTTTCAACTTTCCACCTGGAGTAGTTGGTGAAATACCAATTTTCAAACGAACAAACGCTTCTGTCTTGAGATTTTTTATTATTGACTCAACCCCTCGATGACCTCCTGATCCCCTATTAAAAGAAATTTTAAAAGTACCTAGGGCAAGATCCAAATCATCATGAACAACAATAAGCTGTTCAGCTTTTTTTTCACTCGTTACAAGCGTCTTAACCGATGAACCGGATTTATTCATAAAAGTTTCAGGCATAATAACCACAACCTTTTCTTTATTTTTTTTACTTGGTTTTTTTAAATCTGCTGCAGACATAACACCTTCAGAAAATAATCCGGCAAATTTTTTACTTGGCACAGCAGCAGGAAAAGCATTTTTTTTGATAAAAGCTTCTGCAACCATTCTTCCAATGTTATGGCGCGTATTTTTGTATTCCTCTCCTGGATTACCGAGTCCCGCTATTACAAACATAATTTTATTTTTATTAATTAAATATTTAAAAAGACTTACCCACCCTTACATATTGACCATTCTTTGCAATTGGATTGTATCATATTTTAACAAAGTAATGTCTGCAACACACAGCTAACCCTTGTGTCAAACCCCCCTTTCCTATATCATTTTCTCCATATGGATGTTGAAACAAAAAAAATAACACCTGAAACTATTAAAAAAACTCCAGAACCTTCAAAGTGGGAACTCACAAAATTTGCACTAATCCTTCTTATTATTTTTCTTCCTATTAGATTTTTTGCAATCGGCCCCTTTGTTGTTTACGGAAGTTCAATGGAACCAAATTTCTATACTGGAGAATATCTTATTGTTGATGAAATCTCATATGATTTCATTGCCCCACATCGTGGTGACGTAATAGTTCTTCGCCCACCCATAAATACAAATACTCATTTTATAAAACGCGTTATTGGTCTTCCAAATGAAACTGTAAAAATAGACGGGACAATAGTAACAATCATCAATGCTGCAAACCCAAATGGTTTTGTATTAAATGAACCTTATCTTGCCCACCACAAAGGCCCTTCAGGTTCTTGGACACTTGGATCAGATGAGTACTTTGTACTTGGTGACAATAGAGATGTCAGTGATGATTCTCGTATATGGGGTCCTCTAAAGAAAAATATGATTACAGGAAGAGCACTTCTCAGACTCTATCCATTCAAAAGGTTAAGCTTTCTGCCTGGTCAATAAAAACCAATAAAAGTTAGTTAAAATAAAAAATACTGCAATGCAACAACACAATCACTACAAAAAAGCATCGTCTATCGCTGAACACTATGGATTTGTTCAAGCTCCCGAGATTGAAGTTGAAAAGCAAGATATTCTAAAAGCAAAAGCATTCAAAGAAGTCCTAGCAAAGGACATGCACCCTTTCAAAGATAACGGCACAGCATTTGCTGGATATGTGGAAGAAAAAATTGCCATAATCAGAAACACTATAGAAAAAAAGTTGGCACATCTCCCTCAGCCACCAATGATTTATTATGAAGGACCTCTCAAAGGAAACACTCACCTCAAAAGAAAAGGTGACGAAAGAACATTCAACCTGGAAATTATTGGCAACGGCAAAAGCATAGCTGACGCACTACTTATTGAAACATGTTATGTAGTGGTAAAGGAATGCCGGGCTGACAAAGAAATTGTCATCGAGTTAAACAGTATTGGGGACAAGGATTCAATTAATAAATTTGCAAAAGAACTTACAAACTATTACAAGAAAAATGGAGCGGATCTTTGTGCAGAATGCAAAGGAAGCCTTAAAAAGGAAGTTTTTGCTGTACTAAATTCTTCTTGTAAAAAGTGCTCTGGATTAAAAGATGAAGCTCCGCCATCCATTAGTTTCCTTTCAGAACCAAGTCGAAATCATTTTAAGGAAGTGCTCGAGTACCTTGAATCATTAGATGTCCCCTACACTATTAATCACAGCATGGTTGGCAGTCGCTCATATTGTATGGGTACTCTTTTTGAAATAAAAGTGAAATCAAAGACCTCAAAAAGTGGAGACTTCGAAACTGTTGCCATTGGTGAGAGATACAACTCCCTTACAAAAAAAGTCTGGGGCAAAAAAGAAATACCTGCTATAGGCGCATCAATTTTAATTCCTCAAGACAGTAAAGGTACCGGCAAAACAACAAAGGCTTCAAAACCTAAATTTTATTTTATTCAACTTGGAATGGACGCGAAGTTAAAAAGCCTCGGGATCATTGAAATGCTACGAAAAGCAAAAATACCAGTATCTCAGTCAATTTCCCGAGACAAACTCACAAGTCAACTTGGCCTAGCTGAGAAACTTGATGTCCCTTTTGTCCTACTTGTTGGACAAAAAGAGGCCATGGAGAATAGCGTCACCGTAAGAAATATGAAGAATAGGGCCCAAGATACGGTACCTATTGGTAAATTAATAGATTATCTTAAAAAGCTATCCTAATATAAACAAAAGGGATCATTTGCCACATTTTTCAAGATGTGATAATATCTTTCTACTTATATGATAAATGTC
Source organism: uncultured bacterium (assembly GCA_903854195.1). Taxonomy (GTDB): domain Bacteria; phylum Patescibacteriota; class Minisyncoccia; order Phycocordibacterales; family CAINVO01; genus CAINVO01. Next base: position 21,488 of record CAINVO010000029.1, read on the forward strand.
CAAATAGAGAAAAACCCAACAGAACACACAACATCGACTATTCGTCGTTTTACAAAGCGCGTTCAAGAAGCCGGCATTCTTAACCGTGTACGAGGCTTAAGATACAGTACTAGAAAAGAATCAACATACGTTAGAAAGAAAAAAACACTTAAGTCACTTAGACGCCGCGAAGAGATTCAAACTCTTCTAAAACTTGGCAAAATGCCAGTAAAAACAAGAAGATAGTTTCAAAACAAAAGTTATCAAAATGTCCATGGTAAATTCTTCAAACTTTTCCATAACATCAACGTTAAAAAGCAATCCCATAAAAGGATTGCTTTTTAATAATTTCATAAAAATTAAGAATGAAGTGGTTGGAGAAAAATATGACCTTAGTCTCGTAATAATTGGTGACAAAAAAATGCGAACCCTCAATCGCACTCACCGAGGTATCGATAAAACCACAGATATCTTAAGTTTTGGTCTTGAAGGCGGTAAGGATAAAAACACTGGAGGTGTTGGTGAAATTTTTATAAATCCCTATCGTGCACGCATAAAATCTAAGAAATTTGATCGCTCATTTGATAATTTTTTATCATTCTTATTTATCCACGGACTATTCCATTTGAAAGGATTCGATCATGGTAGTACAATGGATGCAAAGGAAGAAAAAATAAGAAAAATTTTCAGTATTTAATTTATTTCTTATTTAGATTTAATTAATTTCATCCTGTTTAGTTTTAGAAAAAAGTTTAGTTTAATTTTAAAAATTTATAAGTATGGCTCGCACTATTGCAGTTGGCATAGATATTGGTACTTACCAAATCAAAGTGGTAGTGGCTGAGTTAGTACAAGAAAAAGATAAGGAGGTTCCACGCATAATTTCTACTGGATACGCCGAGTCTAGAGGGCTTCGTCATGGATACATCACAAGTGTTGCTGAGACAGCAAAAAGTATTAGAGCTGCTGTTGCTCAGGCTGAAAGAAGTGCTGGCATGAAAATCAGAAAAGCATATTTGTCAGTTGGAGGAGTTGGGCTATCTGGTGTCACAACAATCGGAGGAGTTGCCCTGACAAAAAACGATGGCGAGATATCTGATTCTGATGTAAAAAAAGTACTTGAAGCTAGTGAGAATGAACTTCCACAAGCTTTTACAATGAACCGTAAGATTTTGCATACAATACCTCTTATGTTCCGAGTAGATGGTAAGACCGTTCTTGGTCGCCCACAAGGCATGAAAGGCACTAAACTAGAGGTCCGCACGCTTTTTATCACCTGCCTGTCACATCATCTTAATGACCTTGTAGTAGCCCTAGGTGAGGCTGATGTTGAAGTTGAGGATGTTATTGCTGCACCTATCGCAGCTAGTTTTATAACGCTCACAAAAACACAAAAAATTGCCGGCTGTGTCTTGGCAAATATTGGTTCTGAAACTGTCACAATAATTGTTTTCGAAAACAACATACCTATCTCTGTGGAAGTTTTTCCTATTGGATCAAATGATATTACTAACGACATTGCACTTGGTTTGAAAATTCCAATTGAAGATGCAGAAACAATAAAACTTGGTGGACCAAAATCAGTTGAATATCCAAAGAAAAAATTAGACGAAATTATTCTTGCTCGTCTCTCTGATATTTTTGAACTAATTGAAGCCCATCTTAAAAAAATTGAGCGAAGCGGTTTACTTCCAGCAGGTATTATTATCACCGGTGGAGGTGCTGGAGTTGCAAGTATTGAAGAGTTTGCACGAACATCACTACGTCTACCATCCAAACGTGCATCATTCAAATTCCCTATCCCTCTGAAAGGATCATTTCGTGAGTCTGAGTGGGCTGTTGCTTATGGACTTTGCGTACTTGGACTGACTACTGAAGATAATGATATTTTGCATATAAAACCCAGTCTACACCCCGTTACACAGGTTCGAAAAAACCTTTGGACCACCATTAAAAAGGCGTTTGCCCAGTTGCTTCCATAGTGATATGATTGTGACATTCTTTATTAAACGTTTAGAAAAACTTTAAAAATCCTTAATCAAACCCTTAATATCCATGCCACAAGTAAAACCTGAAGTAGAAACATTTGCACGAATAAAAGTCATTGGAGTTGGCGGTTCCGGAAAGAATGCCATCAATCATATGATCAACAGCAAGGTCCGCGGAGTTGATTTTATTGCTGTAAATACAGACGCTCAAGATTTGCATCATTCACTTGCAAAACAGAAAATTCATATTGGAAAAAATCTAACAAAAGGACTTGGAACTGGAATGAACCCAGAGCTTGGAAAACGCGCAGTGGAAGAAACAAAAGAAGAAGTTCAGGAAGCTATCAAAGGTGCTGACATGGTATTCATTGCATGTGGACTTGGAGGAGGTACTGGATCAGGCGCAAGCCCAATCGTTGCTCGCACATCAAAAGAGCTCGGTGCTCTTACTGTAGCTGTAGTTACAAAACCATTTTTCTTTGAAGGACAACAGCGTATGAAAGTTGCTGATATTGCACTTGAAGAACTTCGAAAAGAAGTAGACGCTATTATTGTTATTCCAAACGACCGTCTTCTAAACAACATCACAAAAGAAACTACTGCAAAATCAGCTTTTGCAATGTGTGATGAAATTCTAAAACAAGCCGTAGAAGGTATTTCTGACCTTATAACTACTCCTGGTATCATAAATATAGACTTTGCCGATATTCGAAGCGTTATGTCAAATGCTGGTGCCGCCCTTATGGGTATCGGTACTGCATCAGGAGAGAAACGTGCTGAAGAAGCTGCAAAAGCCGCAATCAGTTCTCCTCTACTCGAACTTTCAATGACAGGATCAAAGGGTGTTCTCTTCTCCATCGCTGGAGGTGATGACCTTACAATGTTTGAAATCCAAGACGCTGCAAAAATCATTACTGAGTCAGTGGATCCAAACGCCAAAATTATTTTTGGTACAGTAAAAGACGAAAAACTCAAGAAAAGCGAAATCAAAATTACAGTTATTGCTTCAAGTTTTCCAGACAGTGGCCAGGGAAAGAAATCTCTTTTTGACAACACTTCATTTGGATCTGTTAGCAAATCTGATCTTGGTCTAGCAGGTGAAAAAGGTAAAATTTTTAACTCAATAGGTGGTGGTATGGCCAAAGAAACTCCAGCACCAGCCCCACAGCAATCAGAAGAAACATCTTCCTCTAGAGAAATGTCAATTGAAAAGAAATTAGATGTTATAAGTGATGAAGATGATTGGGCAGCAGTTCCCGCCTTTCTACGACGTTCAAAGCTTAAATAATTTAAGACGAATTTAATCGAATAAAAATTTAAAGTCATGACATATGATCTAGCAATCATCGGCGGTGGACCTGCTGGAGTAGCAGCTGGCGTATATGCCGCTCGCAAGCGACTTAAGTCCATACTAATTACTGACTCATTTGGTGGACAAAGCATTGTTTCTGAAGGCATTGAAAACTGGATTGGTACAATAAAAATTTCAGGATCGGATCTTGCAAAAAACCTTGAAGACCATCTCCGAGCTTATTCTTCAGATATTCTAGACATACACGACACTGAAAGAATCACCACACTATCAAAAAATTCTGATGGGGTCTTTGTAATTACAACAGGTAGCGGGTCATACCTTGCAAAAACCGTCCTCGTAACCACTGGTAGTCATCGTCGCAAACTTGATGCAATTGGTGCTGACATATTTGAGCACAAAGGTCTTACCTACTGTGCTTCATGTGACGGACCACTTTTTGATGGTCAGGATGTTGCAGTGATTGGTGGTGGTAATGCTGGTTTTGAAAGTGCCGCACAACTTTTAGCATATTGTAAATCGGTCACAATTATTCATAAAAATCCAGAATTCAAAGCTGATCCTGTCACGGTTCAAACTGTCCTATCTGACCCAAAAATGCGATCCATAATGAACGCTGATATCATTGAAGTAAAGGGTGAGAAATTTGTTTCAGGTCTTGTATATAAAGATAAAACTACTGGCCAAAATTCAGAGCTTCCTGTCACAGGTATTTTTGTGGAAATTGGTGCACTACCAACAACAGATTTTCTTTCTGGTCTTGCAGATCTAACACCAACTGGATATGTAAAAGTAAATGCCCTAAACCAACAGACAACATGTCCAGGTATTTGGGCTGCAGGAGACTGTACAGACGGTCTATACCATCAAAACAATATTGCGGTTGGTGATGCCGTTAAAGCTCTCGAAGATATATACGTACACATAAAAACTAAATAGTTTGATTTAATTAGAAATAAATAAATATAAAAACAAAAGGAAAGGCGCAGGTCCACGGAGTGGACCTGCGCCTTTTAAATTACCCAACAAACTGAGCTGGTATCACCATGCGCGCTCCCATTGAGCTATTCTTAAAAACACATGGGCGATGCTCAACCCGAAAATCACCATCAAATTCAATACTCTGACCTTTTTCTCGTGTAGATATTTGCCAAGCTGCCTGAAGCCTGTTATTTGATTTTGAACAATCATTCGGAAAACAAGTAGTGGACTCTCCCCAATCAAGATGTTTTCTTTCTGAGAAATAAGCTGCTCCAAAAGCCAAAACATACCCACGAAAAGTGAGCCACGACTTACTTCTTAACAAAAGTTCATCAATGTTCCTATTTTTGGTATTCGAATCAGAAAAAATCTCATTTTTAATGATGCTCAGCGACGGAAGACCTTGAGCCTCAAACCCATAAAATTGAGTTAGGTCGCATTTTAAAGCAGGGTTGAGATTTTGGCTTCGGAGTACTTTGTTTATTACATCAAAGTTATCCGTCATGGTACCAGGATCGAAAACAACAAACACATTCTCCCAAGGTAATTCCTCAGGGAGAGTGAACATTTTATTTAAATCGACCTTAATACCAAGGATGCTCTCTGTGAAACGCTCAGCATCTGAAACTGCATTGATGAGATTAGTTTCTGACACTTTAAAACGGTTTAGTGAAAGTGCCACCGATAACTGATCAACTCCGAAATTCCCTTCAATCAGATCTTGTAGACAGAGTGAGAGCTTTTCCAAATCGAATGGATAGCCATTTATTTGACGAAGTTGCCGTTTTATCTCAAACAGCTTTCCATCAAGGTTACGATACGTTTCGCCTTCGACATTAGTTGCCATGACGTTATTTTCCTTTATTGTTTGTGTTTTTTCCGACAATTATTAATCGCCAGAACATGTTGACAAGGGCTTTGTGTTTTTATAAAAAACACTCTGCTGACTTATTTATTTAACAGCTTTATATCACAAAAATAGTATAAAACAAACCAACAGCAGAAAGGCCCATCACAAAAAATGTAGTCCACACGAGCAGTCTAGAAAAAGTGCCACCTTTGTGATCACCTAATATCTCGGTATTACCATTTATTCTTGCAATCAAAAAAAGCAATGGTACTGCCGCAACACCGTTGAACACTGCAGTAAATATAAGAGCTTTAATTGGATCAATGCCAATAAAATTAATTAAAAGACCAATTAAAGTAGAGACGATAATAACACCATAAAAACCTTTAGCTTTACTGAATTTTCTGTAAAGTCCTTCTTTCCATCCAAAGGCTTCGGAAAGTGCATAAGCTGCAGAACCCGCAAGCACTGGTATTCCTAGAAGTCCTAGCCCTATAACTCCCACTGCAAATAAATCCTTTGCAAGTTGACCGGCATTTGGAAAAGAACTTACCAGAGGTTCAAGAGCCTTAGCTGCATCAGCCGCGGTATTAATATTCACAACACCATTACTAAAAAGAACTGTTGCTGTAGTAATAATAATAAACCATTGCACCAACTCAGAAACAATCATTCCAATAGAATTATCAATTTTTAAATTTCTTAAAAACTTTTTTGTCACATGTGGCTTTCCACCATTTTGACTCAAAAGATGACTTTTGATTTCTTCTTCAACTTCCTCTGAAGTCTCCCAGAAAAACATATACGGTGAAATTGTTGTACCGAAAACTCCAGTTACGATAAAAAGGAAAGCGAAAGTAAATTCTACATGTGGCACAAGTGTCGCGTGTAAAATCTGTCCCCAAGGTTCCTTAATAATAAGAGCTGTGACTGGATATGCGAGCATCGACAAAACTAACCATTTTAATATTTTTACGTATTGTCTATAACTTACAAAAATTTCGAGAAAAATAATTGCCAGAGCAGTTAAAACTGCAAGAAGAGCAAATGGAACATCAACTACAAGTTTTGTTGCACTCGCTACAGCACCAATATCTGCTCCTATATTTATAGTGTTTGCAATAACAACTAGAAGCACAACAACTGTCAAAATTTTCTTCGAATAATGTTCTTTAACAACTCCAGCCAAACCCTTACCAGTAACAGCACCAATACGCGCGCAGGCCTCCTGTACTGCTATTAGAAGGGGTAACTGATACAAAGCAGTCCAAAGCATCCCAAACCCAAATTGAGCGCCTGTTTGAGAATATGTGGCAATTCCCGACGGGTCGTCATCTGCTGCACCGGTAATCACCCCAGGACCAAGTAATCGTAAAAAACGATAAAGTCTCGACTGCTTTTTTTTCGAATGATTTATATTAAAATTTTGATCGGGTATTTCCGATGTTCTTGTTGTTTCGCTACTCATACACAGTATTGTATCAAATTTTTTTATAAAATATCCAAAAATTTCCAATAAAAAAAACCGGATCGAAGTGATCCGGCCACAGGTCTCATTGAGACCTATATAGTGGGGATGTCATTTTCCGTTCAAAAATGACATCCCCGTTTTCCTTTCTATAATCTTTCGCAAGATGTTGTAGATTGAGCCTGAACGGTGCCCAACCCACAATATCTCACTATCCCTGTCGTCATTTATGTAAATTCCGAGAAACGAATTTTCATAGTTGCTGTATCTTTTGCTTATTAGGTTCCCGCAACGTCGAAACCCAGCTCAACTCCGTTCATAGTTCTACGGAATAGTTGTATATTAGCACAAATGATTTTTATTGTCAATAGGTGCCAATAAATGGGACTTTCTACATTTTCTTAACATGAACAGCAAGGAATAGACAAGACGGTTTCCAGCCATCCTCGCCAGTTGAGATTTTGAGACGGTTTTTAAGACCGTCTACCTTCTCGAAGCATGGGTACCCTGGCAAAACATTATTCATCTTACTCAAGAGAGTATCCCAAAGCCATCTGCAAATAGCCTTAGATTCGTGTTGGAAGTGAATAAAGCCTTCATTCGAAGACCCGAGGGCAATCAGCGGATCATCCCTAATTATGTTTCCGAATTTCCCCGCAAACACCATTAGTTCCTTTATAAAGGCAGGCCGAAGACCAGCTTGAGCAAATTCCTTTATAATCTCATCCCTTTTCCACCCAAAGAACTGGGGTCCGAGAGCATCGAATTTTACAACTTCAAAATTGACCGTGTAAACACCCGTAAGGTAATTTTCAAAAGTCATTGAAGTTATTTCGCTTTCATTTTCGACTGAGCAGTTTGCCTCATCGAGCAAGATACCGAGAGTCTTTCTCGCGTCAATCTGAATATCCCTGAAATCATTTGTTCCGGGCCAAAACCAGTCTCGACGATTAATCCCCTCCTCGTTATCGCAAAATACAATTCTTGGATCTATTACTTTCATTTTTCTCCTTTCTATTTTTATTTATATTTTTTCAAATATTCATAAAATATTTATGTAGCCAAAATCTAGGCCAAGATTACATAAATGACTTAATAAAGTCAAACAAATTTTAACTATCCTACTAGATAAATTTATTTTGTAAAAATTAAACTTTCAAGACTTTTTTCAATATTTTTGGTCACAATATCGCTATAATTTTTAAAGAAATAATTACATGAAGCAGCTATAGGATCACCTGAATATACCCCACAACCATTTGAAGTGTGCACCAAATACCCAATAGTTATATAGTTCCCCTTTTGGTGAGTTGTATAATAATAATTAGTATATAACTGACTCATCCCAGCATCAGAAGAAGACGATAAACAGAAGTTAACATTATTTAATGTGACACTTGAATTTTTTTCAGGCATCGGAGCATTAGGAGAAACGTAACAGCCATTTGTTCCAATACTTGTACTTGTTGAAGTTGTAAAAACTTCTGGGGTACCACTTTGGCCATAGTTTAAGCTGGCCATATCACTATAAAACTTGTTGGGATATTGAAACGAAAAACCAACATTAGAATCAACGTAAGTTTTCCATAATTCAGAAGATGCTTGTTTTGTTTGTGTAAATGAATTTAATTCCTGCTGTACGATTTTGTTTTGACCATCAAAACTGATAGGTGTAGCAACGGATGGATCTGTAGCCAAAATAGTATTTGTCAAAAAGTTAGCATCGAATACTCCAATATTATTTACCACCACAAAGTTATCAGCACTCAAAGGAACAATTTCACCACGCCCATATGTACTATCTTGCCCAGATGAACCAAAAATATGAAGACCTCCCATTGTATTGACCGAAACATTAGCTGTAGTTGACGCAGACAATTTGCCATTTGAGTCATACCCTGAGGTCATCCAAGTATGAGTTTTTGAATTAAAAAAATATGTTTGATTAGGTGAGATACCAAAAGTATCGGTAATTATCATTGATGATGAATGAACTTTCTGTATGTATATTTCTGGTTTTGTGTTTCCTTTTGTGTCTTTCTCACCAAGAACTAAAATTGACATGACCTTTCCTGTTTGAATATTCGAATCTGTATCAGTACTTGGAGAAATTTCTGAAACCTGCCAATCACTTGGATACCAGAAAGAAAATCCAAAATCTGCATCAGTATACTGCTTTGCACTTGAAGTTGATGCAATTGTTGATGTTTGATTCTGTTGATCTGTACTAGTACCACTTGCAACGTCCTGATTTGTGATTGGAATAGAGGAATTACTTATATTATAAAAATACACGATTCCAATAATTACAAACAACACTACAATAATACTTACTAGAATTCCGACAAAACCTTTTTGTGATTTTTTCATATATGTTAAGATAATACCATGTTTATTTTTACAATTATTCCTTACTGGGTATGGATAAGTCTTTCAGCTATCTTCTTTGGAATTGGGGAATTTCTATCTAAAAAATTTGCAATGAATCCTGGCTGGGCATTATTTTCAATTTTTATTCTAGTAGACATTCTAAGCGCTGTTGCCTGGCTCCCGGCAATTTTTGAAAAGAATCAATTATCAATTACTGGGGTCATTTGGTCTATTGTTTCTTTGATGGCTACAGTAGCTATTGGTGTACTTGCTTTCAATGAAGAACTGACACTGACGCAATGCATTGGCTTAGCAACAGGCCTTGTATCTGTAGTTCTACTCAGCAGATAGTTATAGTAATTTTTTTATAATTGTATTTGACTAGCCAATACTACAAATGTGACCACGTTACTTGTTCCGTTCAGATTTCTGACTGCTATGGTATTAACACCAGGGCTTATTATTCTCATGTACATGGCACACATCATTCCTGGTTGGCAATCTGCACCAACAGAACCTGGAACAGAAAACGACAAACTAGTCCCATTATTTGAGGATGAAACATTATTTACTGGACCACCAGAGAAAAGTACTGTGTTTGTTTGTTGAAAACCTGATCCGTAAATAGTTACCTGACTACCAATTCCTCCTGATGTTGGAGATACTGAATTTATTGCTGGAACCTGACTATTTACACTACCGTTTACATTTATACTTGCACTTGTTTGAGCGCTCTGACCATTACTTCCACGTACAGTGAATGTTGGTGTAAACACACCTACTGAATGATACGCATGAGTGAATGTTGATGTTTGGTTGTATATTTGTTGAGCTGTTACTGAATATGCCCCCATCATATTGCTATAAACTTCATCACCCCAAACAACACCATAACTCAACCCTCCTCCAGTAACGTCTGTTGCATGAACTGTCCACGTACCGCTTTGATCAACGTTTAAAGTAGTAGGACTATCTAGACCATTAATAACTGGTTGGTTCTGATTATTTTGATTAACAACGCAACCTATACCAACAATCAAAGCTCTAGTTTGAGGACCTACATATCCGGCTGAATAAAGATTGTTTTCTCTCTGAAATCTTTGCACTGCAGACAAAGTCATTGAACCAAAATATCCAGTAGGTCCAACAGATAAATACCCCTTTCCATTTAAATACGCCTGCAAACGGCTAACTTCACCGTTCGTGTAGCCATCTCGGCTACCATAACGCATATTATAGTTTAGAGTAACGCAGCCATATGGCTGAACATTATCTGCAGACACCAAAGAAAAACCGCCAGAAATAAAGGAAACCGCCATCAAACCGAAACAAAAAACACCTGAGATTATATATCTTTTCATACACCTAGAGACGTACAGAAATGATCACTATTACAGCGGTATTTAATTTAAAAATTATTTCTTCATAACCAAACGGACCAAACGAATATCCAAATATGTAAATTTTGAGCCAAGCTTATTTTTTACAGGTGCAAGAAAGAAAACTTTTGAAGAAAGATTCTTCAATTCTCTTAACGCAGATTCTATTTTTTGTCGCTTAACTGATGAAATATGAGATGCAAGATATTCAACATCAATAGATGGATCTTCCTCTATGAGTTTTTCAATATGACTGACAACAGTTTCTGGAGTTAAATCTCTTTTTTCAGCAATTCTAGTAAGCGGAGTTTTTGAAACAACATACTCCAAAGTAACATCGAGAGTTGAAAGTTTTTTAGCCTTTTCGACAACCCCAGTAATTTTATTTATTATTTTCTTTCCACCATTTGCACCAACGACGCCCCCATTTCTAATCAAGAAATCTTCCTGTGTTCTGTGAATAGCTTCTATGGATGTTTCAGCCAAAGCATTTTTAGCAGATTCGGAAAGACTCCGGAGCTTTTGATCAAACTCCAAGACTTCTTCATTCACCTGTAGTGCCATTTGATTAAAACCAAGCAAAGACAAACCAGCAAGGGTACGCACACGTGAAAGAGCAACGTACCCCATCCCTTTTTCAAAAGATCTAGATAAATCAACCTCTACAGCATCCAAACTCATTCCCTGACTTTTGTGTACTGTGATCGCCCAAGCAAGTCTCAAAGGATACTGAATAATTTCTGCTTTTACATTTCCTTCATCTTCAATGCGCCAACTCGCTTTTGCAATTGAAAGAATTTTTCCTGTTGCTGTTCGTATCACCGGATCCTCATTTTGCTTACATGAGATCACTACTCCTGAAGTCCCGTTTACAAACCCTGCTTCATAATTATTTTTTACACACATAACCCTGGCGCCGACTTTTAATTGTAAAAGTGTGGGCGCCAGACACGTTTTTTTTATCAAATCAACATACTGCTGTTTTCCGCGACTAGCCATTTCATAAGTTGTCACATCCCCGCCTATTTTATCAAGAGACTCGGCATTCACTTTATCAACATCAATATTATGAGTATATAGTCGCGTCGGCTCAATATCCATTTCCACTTTTTTCTGATAACGCTCTTCTAGAAAAGAACCTATGTCCGAATCTAAATCATTAGAACGAATAGCGTTAAGAACCGTCAAAAAATTATCATCAGTCTGTCTATACTGAGTAGTGAGATAGCATATTGCAAACTCGGAGTCTTCCCAAGCTTTTGATCTAAAAACAAAAAAAGCTTTTGGCTCCCCCATGCGGGAAACTGGCGGCAACTGAAAAAAATCACCGACAAGCACAACTTGTATTCCCCCAAAAGGTTTGGTAGAACGTCTAAAATTTTTCAATATCTTATCAATCAAATCCAATCGAAAATGGTGAAGCATAGACACTTCGTCAATTATCAAAACTTTTACCCTTTCAAAACGTTTCCAAAGATACTGTCTACCCTCTAAATAGTCTATATCCTTTTCTGACAACGTATCGCGAATACCAAGCCCTGACCATGAATGAATAGTCACTCCCCCCATATGAGTAGCGGCAATACCAGTAGATGCAGTAACGGCCACTTCAACGTCATTTTCATGTAAGTAGGAAATATAACGATTTACCAAGTGTGTTTTACCTGATCCAGCGGATCCTGTAATAAAAACATTGATGCCTGTCTTTAAGATTTCGAATGCTTCGTCTTGATTCATTGGGAGTGATTATACTACATACCCCAATGAAATAAATATGATCAATATATGGTATTAACGCTTAGGTGGATAACCGAGGTATAATTGTGTCTGTTACTATATTTAATAATTAAAATAAAAAACATGTCAAAAAAAATTATAATATCGATAATAATTGCGCTATTGGTAATAGTTGGTGCTGTCTGGTATTTTAGTCAGCCTGCAAATCCTTTAACACCAGATACTTCGGATCTATCAGCCTCAAGTTCTCAACAAATAGATCAAAATAGTGACACCAGTTCAACCACCCCCACAAACGAAACATCAGTTTCAAACACAAGCAACACAGACGTTTCAATTAATCAGGATTTAAATGGAGTTGATACACAACTCAATGCACTAGGTACTGATAATGCAACAACAGACAAAGGTCTAAACAACCCAAATCAATAAACAATAATTTTAAAAAATAAAATATATGAATACTAAAAAAATTACCACAGCCCTTATTACCATTGCTACTAGTGCATCTTTACTAGCTGGTGTAGCAATTGTACCAACTACCTATGCTGATTCTACAAGTACAGCCAACACAGCAGGTCTAAAATCAGGCGCAAACGCCGCTGCCCGACTAGCAAAAATAATTGCAAGAAGTGATACAGCAATCACCGCACGGATTGCAGACCTAAACAAACTAAACACAAGAGTTCAGGGATTAAAAAATGTATCTTCAACCGAAAAAACAAATATCTCCAATGATGTCCAGACTAACATCTCGGGGCTTACATCATTAAAAGCAAAAATTGATGCAGACACTGATGCAACAGCAGCACTTAATGACGAAAAAACAATAACAGGTAGTTTCAGAATTTACGCATTGGTAGTTCCTCAAGGTTCCATTTTGGCATCAGTAGATAGAGTAAATACAATAGTTGACCTAATGACACCTATTGGATCAAAGATTCAATCACGGATCACAGCTGACCAAACTGCAGGAAAAGATGTATCAGCTCTACAAACACTACTATCAGATTTTAATTCAAAAATAGCTGACGCAAAAATCCAAGCAGTAGCAGCTCAATCTGGTGTTGTATCCCTAGTTCCAGACCAGGGCAACAAAACAACACTTGCTTCAAACACAGCAGCTCTAAAGGCAGCAAGAGCAAACATCAAGACAGCCACAAATGATTTACAAACTGCACGACAAGATGCAAAAAAAATCACACAAAGCTTAAAGACTATGGACAAACAGTCTTCAACAAGCTCATCCGCTTCATCTACAGTTAGCCAGTAGGTTTGTAGTATTTCAAAAAAATTATTTAATTTAAAAAAACACCCCTTGCGGGGTGTTTTTTTAATATATAAATACAAATTTATTTTACATTTGAAACTTCCTTAACATTCTCAATTTCAGAATTGTCTGTACACCTAAGTGGATTACTTCCTGGCGCAGGAACACTAATAGTATACAAATATCCAGTATTACATCTGTACAAATAGCAATGCGACGGAACTGTTGCAGAACAAAAAACTTCTTCTGTCTTTTTCCCTGAGACAGCTTGCTGAATTGACGTTTGGTCGCTTGTCGACATGTATCCTATTTTCTCGTTTGACTTAAAGTAAAAGAAACCTGCAGAAACCAAAACAACCACAATCGCACCGATAGCAATATTTTTTTTCATTTGCTAATTGTACCAAAGTTTTAAATACAAAAACTGTTTATAAGGTTGAATAGTGCAAACATTATCACAACAAGGCCAGCTGTCTTAAAAAATACTACAGATTTTAAACTATTGTTTAATCATAAAATCCAACTTATTACTAATCACACTCCAAGGTTTAACATAAACCTTATATAGACCTGGTCTCATACCCACATATGATGAACAAGGTAACCCTGACTCACCCAAAGATTTCGTACACAACTGATTGGGTAAGGTTATCGTAAGGGTTGTGGCACCAGCTGGAACATAACTGTTAGTTTCAATCACCCCAGATTGCCCTGTTTCATTTTCAAACCAAATGGCTGTTCCACCTTCAAATCCATTAAGGTAAATACCTTTAATTGTAAGAACTGTTCCTTGGTGGTCAGTCTGCTTAGGATTTATGGAATATATTTTTGGAATTTTTGTTCCATCATTTACGAAAGAGTCTTTGGTGCTGGTAGCTATTGGGGCGACTTCACTTGAAGTACCAATCGACACACTCGTATCACTCTGAGCATTGTTTAATGAGTTAACATCCTGAGTATTTTTAATCTCAGGTTTTTTGTTATTTTGTAAATAAAGATACAAAATGAAACTGGCAATTAGAACTACAATTACAGTAATTAAAAATGGAACAATAAATCCTCTTTGTGATTTTTTCATATTCTTTTAATTATATAATAAATTTATCAAACCTAAAGTAAAAATAATATATTGAGACACCTCAACTGGTGGACTACTCGGTTTCAGTACTAAGGTAGTGAGACACTATATGGGGTTTTTAGTGCAATTTCAGGGCCTTGCTCAAGGTTCTCGGGTCGGACTATAATTTTCGGAAAATGAAGTTCAGATAATTCTTTGAGCGTGGTTTAAAAGTTTCGAAATACACAAGTTCAAAACCATGATTTTTACATAAGCCTACAACTTCATCTTTCTGATAGAAACTAAACCAGCGAGGCATATCAATCCCTGAACTTTCTTTATATTCTTCGGTGTCACCCTCAATGAGGCCAAGAGCAAAGATCCCAGAATAGTTGAGAACGCGAGAAATTTCCTTGAGAGAAATAGTAAAAGATTTCTTAGGAATATGGAGAAGTGCTGTATATGACCATACACCATCAAATGACTCGTTTTCAAATGGCAGGCTATCAAACCCTGCAAGGATAGATTTGAGACCTCTTTCGGAAGAGAGTTTCACCATCGCTTCCGAGGCATCTACACAAAAGACTTCCTTTCCAGATTGTTGAAGCAATAATCCGTCTCTACCTGGACCACTCCCAGCATCGATTATTTTCTTACCAGACAATTCGATGAATTTATCTAAGAACGCACGAGGAAAACGCTCCCAGAAATCGATGGTTTCGTCGTCATACTCCTTCGCCATTTTGTTGTACGTGTCGATTGTTTGTTGATCCATGATTGATGATTTTAACTTATATTTTCGGATTCAGGTAATTGAGCCGCTATACTTAGCAAGTCTTCGGTCATACCGATATTAAGTTTTATTGGCGGAGGAGGTGGGATTTGAACCCACGAGAAGCTTTCGCCCCTGCCGATGTTCGAGATCGGTGCTTTCAACCACTCAGCCACTCCTCCATAATCTAATTAGCCTCATGAATATAGCAGTTTTTTGCCTTTTTTACAAAAAATGTTATAGTACTTGAGTTATTTTTGGACAGTCAGATATTTAATTTTATGGCCCTATCGTCTATCGGTTAGGACATCGCCTTTTCAAGGCGAGAAGCAGAGTTCGACTCTCTGTAGGGTCACAAATTTTAGCCAAATACAGTAATAGGAGTATACTTATCTGTATATGAACGAAGACAAAGAAAATAAAGATTCTTGCCGGAATAGTAGGCGTCATTTTCATGGGAGAGTATTCCCAGGCATTTGGCTTATTGTTATTGGTGGTATTTTTCTTTTAAATAATTTTGGATATTTACAAGGGGAAGCTTGGGGAAAGTTATGGCCCATATTTATTATCATCCCGGGATTATTTATGATATTTCGTTAAATTCTTGATAGATAATGAAAAAAATATTTAGCACGAAGAAAATTATTGAATTGTTTGGATGGTATGGAACGATTGCAATAATTCTTGCGTATATTCTAGTCAGTTTTTCTATTATCAGTGTGACCAATATTTGGTATCAATTACTCAACGGGACTGGGGCTTTAGGTATTATTTTTGATGCTTTTTATAAAAAAGATTATCAGCCTGGTGTACTAAACATTGTTTGGGCTAGTGTTGCTGTAATTGCTATTTTACGAATACTTTTTTAATTTAAAATACTATGAAAAATTCACAAAAAGGATTTGCTGTTCCCTTTTTAACTACTATAATTGTAATTCTGATTGTGAGCTTCGGTGTATATCTTTATTCACAAAGCAAAAGATCTCAACCTATCACCCCAGAGAGCACAATCTCCACATCAACTCCCCCATCTGAATCTGACTTAAATAAATCGTTAAGTATTTCAACAACCACTTCTACAAACGTACCGGTAACTATTAACATTGATTTATGTGACAACAATAGCCCCGGATACTGTTTTGGAAGTGGCGGACAACCAAGCAACAAAACAATGAAGGACGTTACTTTATGGTACAGAATTTCAACAGATACCATGTATGTTATTGGGATACAAACTACTAACACTAATGGGAATGATAAATTTTATGGTGTCGACATTGATTTTAGTAATCATATATATACAAACAAAGAGACTAATGAAATGGAAAATGTTGTGTTATCACTTTTTGCGGATAAAAAAATAAAATTATAGTTTTTTTGTAATATTAGAATAAATAAAAAACCTGTTCCGCAAAATCAATTGCAAAACAGGTTTTATTTTTAAAATCATATACCGACTTGGGTCGCTGATAACTGATAAATTTTATCTTTTAAACATCGACGCTCTTTGAAACATCTTGAGCGCTTTGATTGGATATTTTTTTGCCATGTGCCAATCAATTGGATCATGTGCATCACCGCTTGGACGAAGCCTCCCTTGGGCATCAAGACTGATGTCAGGAAACTCCTTTATCAGAGGTTCAGCCAGATACATCGTATCGGGGCCAAGACCTCCGGCGACAGCAATACCAAGATCTGGAAAGTTTTCTTTGATGGCACGGACGAATGGTATCATCTTGAGACCATTCATACCCAAACCTTTTCCTCCGCTTTTATCCAACAAAACGAAGTCAACAACCTCAGCATAATCCTCTAGTCTTTCGACTAGTGCCGCCGGATCATCCCCCACCTGATCAAAGGCATCTCTGCCAACCTGAAGGATGACCTCCAAACGTTTCCTTGATCCGTGAACTGCGTTTGAGATTTCCGCGGGTTCAGGCCAAATCATATCCAGCTGTAGAGCGTTTACACCCATACCGCCATAGCCTATTGCGCGACAAAGCGTCTCGGCGAGATTTGGATTATTCTCGTAGTCAGCAAAATGAAGACAATTCATAACCCGAGGAGAATCAGAAGAAAATATTCCAGAAATCTCCTCCTTCTTAGGAAAAATCGAAGACCACTGTGTCTCCAACCCGTTCAGTGTTTTGTAGCTCATCATCACGCCGACGTGGAGCCTTCGGAACAAACCGAACCTGCGGCTGCTGTTAAAAACTTCAAGCATTTTCAGTACTTGGTCATACTTCGTAAAATCGGTAATACCGATATATGGAACTTTTGTCATTCTAAAATCCTCCCAATATTTGAATTTACTTATCTAGAATGACATTAAAATAAGTGGCAAAGAAAGTCAAATATCCAAAATTACGGAAATTATTTCATCAATAACGCATTTACAAAACTTCTTGTAGCTTTGAAAAAATTACCAGTTCCATGTATTAGATTAGAAGGTTTCAAAATTTCAACAGCATTAGCTTCTTGAAATTTGATAAGTGCATTTCTGGTAGCTTGGCCAAATATGTTTGTTTCATAACCCAACGATCCTGCACCTTTTTTTGAAACAAGGAATCCTTTATTATTTAAAAATTTCTGAAGACGCATTACGTCTAAATCTTTTAATCCTAACTTCAAATCCTTCAAGAAAAGAGCAATTTGACCATGTTTGAGAATATTGTCCTGGGTTGATGTCGCAACCAATCTGCCACCACCAATTGGTCCAATTCTTGGACCTACGGACACAACCGGAAGATTTATTGAAACCACCGGCGCCACAAAATCCGGATAATTGTCTGAGTGACCATACCAAACTGGAGATGAAAAATCCCATAACGGTTCAGAATTTAATGTTGTGGTAAAAATATCTTTAGTCTTATCATAAAACCATGTTTGGTCTCCATCTATATATCCGTCCCCTCCTCCAGATAAAATATTATATGTTACATTTGTACTCGTACCCATATTATCTACATTTCCAATTGCAAATGTTGGACCACTTGGAGAAACAAACCAACCTAAATTTGACATAGAATCCAAATAACTTATTTGACCATCAAGTTCACCTATCAATCCTCCAACATTCGATGTTAACCCAACAACTAAACCTGTAGAGAAAGAATTACTAATAGGATCATTGTTTACCCTGCCAATGAGACCTCCGACATAGTCCTCTCCAGTAACGTTTCCTGTAGCATATGAATTCACGACAGATGTTGGGAAAGGATAACCTCCTGCTGAACTTTCTCCAACAAGGCCTCCGACATTGTTGGTACCATGAATATTTGCTGTAGAGTATGTATTTTCAATGTGACCCTTGTCGTTAAAGCCCACGAGACCTCCTGTGTAACTTCCTCCGGTAATGTTTCCTTTTGTAAAAACTTTCACCACCTGACCATGGACATTATATCCAACTACCCCACCAACAGAGTTGCTACCAGTAATATTTTCATTCAATAAACCAAAATTTTTAATAACTGCACCATTAGTTTGAGAAAATAAACCGGCAAAAAATTCAGACGAATTTTCAAATAAGTTTGAAATTACATGACCTTGACCATTAAATGTGCCGGAAAAATAAGGTGAGACTGAACCAATTGGTGTAAATCCCGCACCATTGTTGAATAAATTAGAATTAAAATTTGGATTTAGAGAATCAGAAATATTTGTAGCAGAGCAATCAACATCATCAGTGAGTATGAAATTTTTGTTTAAAAAAATACCACTTGCTGCTGCTATGTTTTGAAGTTGTATACAGCTGTTTATTTGAAATGGACTTCCTACACTTCCGTCACCACCTGCAAAAAATGGTTCCATTGTTGTAAAGGTTTGATTTGAACTAGTAGCAAAATGACCATTTCCATCATCCATAATCACCCTAAAATTATAAGTTGTGCTAGGAGTAAGGCCATTAATATCTACAGACCATCCAGGATTTGCATTTATATTTTGACCATAACTTTCTGTTTTTCCATACTGAACAACTGCATTAATCAATGCAGGATCTGCATTCCAAACAATATTTGCAATTGTGTCTAAAGTGTTTGTGCCCCATGCATCAATACTACCGGCTGGACTTATATTTATTATGATTGGATCAATACTAACTACTGAGTCTGAGTCATTATTTATATAGTTAAAATTATAACTGCCAGAATATTTGGCATTAGCAACATTATGCAAAGTTACAGTAATAGCAGATCCTACAGGAATATCAGAATCAATATAAATATAGGCATCACTACCACTATAAAATGGTGCCGCGAGATTTTTCAAAACCCCATCAACAGATACAGTTGCCGTTGCATTGCTTAAATCAAAAGATCCATCAAAACTAAAATGTGCAACCACCCCGGTTGCAGGAATGTCTGTTTCGTTTGTAAAGTTGAAAGTATAGTCAGTGTTGGTATTCGCCACATAAGAATTAGCTGAATAGGAAAAATTACTAAGTGTGCCAGCGTAAACGTAATTTACCCCTGCAAAGAACAAAACCACTAAATAAAAAATACAACAAAAAAAACCGATACTTCTTTCCATATTGGCTATATTATATCAATCCAAACCTTAAAAGTAAAAACCAAAAAATTACTTGAAAAAAGTCAAATTAAGAAAGTATCTCTCTAATTTTTGCAATAAGGTCGTTAATTGGCCAGTCTGACTTTACAAGATAATAAGCCGATTTATCTTCCTTTATTTCTTTCATAACTTTTTCATCATCTGCACCAAGGTTTGTAAGAAGAATAACTGGCACATTTTTTCCCCATTCATTTTCCAGTCGTAATTTTTTTAACATAGATATTCCATCCATCTTAGGCATCACCACATCAAGCAGAATAACGTGGGGTTGTTCCTTAAGTGCTGTTGAAAGACCTGTTTCTCCATCATTAGCACTTATCACAAAAAAGCCTTCTCTCGAAAATTTATCACGCAAGGCGTTCCGTAAAGAAACCTCATCCTCAATTATTAATATGATATGTCTTACAGGTATAGTGTTCATTATTTATTATTTTAAGATTCCGGCTGGCAGTAAGGATAAATTTATATCAGAGATTATATTTTCAAGTTTATTTTCAGACTTTACATAGTATTTACTTACGCCAAGTTTTTTATATGTATCAACAAGCTCAGCATCTGAAGTGTTTGAAACAACAAAAATAGGAACATCCTTCCAACGATCACCATTTGATTTAAATTTTGTGACAAAATCAAGTCCATCATCTTCACCTAAAAGATTATGATCTAACCAAATAGCATCAACTTTTTCTAAACTTTCAAGATAGGCGAGAACAGCTGCAACACTATTAGATGTTACATTTCCAGATCTATTTTTTTTCATGTCTACACTAAAAGCCCTTTCGACACTACGAGAAGTCATGACATTAAAATCACTCTTTTCAAGCTTAGCTTTAATAACTTCGAGCAAAGATTTTTCGTCCTCGATTAGCAATATTGTTTTCTTTTCCTGAGATTTGGTTTTCATTTATTTAAATAATTTATTTGCTTCTTTGTTAATACTAATCGGAAACTCAACGTGAAAAATGGTACCTTTATCCTCTTTTGACTCGAACCAAACCTTCCCCCCTGAATTATCAACAACGGCCTTAACTATATACAGCCCAAGCCCTGTACCCTCAGTATCCCTTTGTCTCACATTATCAGCTCTAAAAAGTTTTGAGAAAATCCGATTTTGCTGATTTTCTGGTATTCCATAACCCGTATCTGAAATTGAAAATGTAAAAGTTTTATTTTTTAAATTTTGAGATAGAGTCAATTTTATTTTACCCCTATCTGGTGTGTATTTAACCGAGTTAGATAATAAATTTTCAAAAATTATTCTTAGAACTTTAGGGTCAGACTGCACTATGGGAAATTTTGTTTCAAAATCAAAAGAAGTCTTTATTCCTTTTGCTTCTATTTGAGGTTTTTGATCGTTAACTACGTTTTGTACAAGCTGAGTTACGTCTGTTTGTTCAAGTTCAAAAGTGAATGTTCCAAGATCCATTCGAGAAACACTAAGAAGTGCATTTACAAGACTTACCATTCTCTGATTTCCCCTATACACCTCCTTTAGATATTTTTCTTGTTCTGGATTTAATTTTCCAACATCCCCAGCAAGAAGCATCTCTGTGTACCAATTAATAGTAGAGAGCGGCGTACGTAGTTGATGTGAAGCAAGTGAAACAAATTCCGTTTTAGTTTTATCAATTTCTTTCTCTTTTGTTATGTCTCTGAATGTCTCTACCACGCCAATAATTTCATTATTCAAAATAATTGGGGTCACAATACTACTTGCAGGAAACCTGCTTTTATTTTTACAAATATAGTAAAAGGGATTTGTTAAATCAGCCATAACAATTTCTCCTGATAAAACTTTAGTAAGAATTCTTTCATTAAACTCCACAACTTCACCCTTTTCTGACTCACGAGGCACAACCTCTACCACGTACTTTCCAATAACTTCTGCGGATTTCCAACCAACCATTTGTTCAAAGGCCTGATTAACGTAAGTTATTTTTCCCTCTTTATCCACAACCACCAGACCCTCACCAATACTTGAAAGAATCGCTTCGTCTAGCGCTTTTTTTTGAAGAAGTTCTTTTTCGTTATCAGCCAAGTCCTCAAGAATGTTTAAAATCGCTTTTTTTAATGGCATATAATCTCGTTTAACTTTTAAGACTGGCATTTTTGAATTCTTTAAGTTCTCTAATTTCTTTTTTTAATTCTATCATTTTTAACTCTCTACCAACCATTGTCCCATTCAAAAACTCTAAATCTTTTACCTTATCAGCAATTTCTCTTGTTCTCTCTTCAACTTTATGTTCAAGCTCTGTTGTGTATTCGGCCAGTCTTTGTTCAAGCTCCTTTCTAGCAGTAATGTCTTCCATCGCCAACACAATCATATGTGCTGTATCTATATCTATTTGTCTAGCGTTAAGTAAAATTGTTTTTTCCCCAATTTGTTGAAACGTATGTTTAACCTCATAATCCTTAACAACTTTTTTCATCGGCAAAATTTCTTCTAGCAAACTTTTTAAAAGTGGTATGTTCCATTGTCCATTACCTAATTCATACAAAAAAACATTCTCCGTCTGTTCTGGAGAAACTTGAAAATTTTGGTAGAAAGTTATGTTTGCTGAAACAACTCTTAGATCGGAATCCAGAATCAAAAAAGACTCTCTGGCTACCTCTACTAGGGTTTTCATATAATGTAACGCGAGTTCTTGGGATGCTTTTAATCTATTCTTTTTGGCTTTAAGCGTTTTTTTATTGTTCATTGTCATTTTTTACTCCTTCCTATTGAAAGCCAAGGCTAAGATACTATAATAAATTACTGTCTTATAAGGGTTATTTCTAATTTTACATGGAATTTTATTTATGGATGTTAGTGAAAGTCTATCTTCACTAATGGTATTGCCGGCCCAAACAACAAACCATTACAAAATACTTAAGATAAGCAAATTAGCCCTAAAAACTACATATTCATAAGGCAACTTGAGTCATATTGCCACCAAGCGAAAATTCATATATCTTGGTAGAATATTAGGCAGTTAGATAATAAAAATTATGCGCGGTTAGCTCAGTTGGTAGAGCGCAACATTGACGTTGTTGATGTCGGGGGTTCGAATCCCTCACCGCGCACAAAAAAAACACATAAAATTTTATTTATTATGAAAATACTAGGAATAGAAACGAGCTGCGACGAAACAGCAATATGCATAATTGAAGCGACAGAAAGTAATCAGGAAAACCTTGGAACTCTAGCATCGACATCGGCTCCAACGTCGACATCAACCTCAAACATTTCCATTCTAGGCAATGCTCTAAATTCTCAAACAAAAATACATGAAAAATATGGTGGAGTATTTCCAATGATGGCTAAACGTGAGCATGTCGCAAACATCATGCCCCTACTCGAGAATGCACTTAGTGAAGCTGAGCTTTTGCAAAAAAACAATCCAGTTAAAATATCACAAAATGACCTTGAAAAAATAAAAGGAATATTCAAAAAAGAAATTGGCTTATGTGAAAATTTTATAAATTTTATTTCAACTTTTAATAAGCCTGAGATAGAGGCTATTGCCGTTACCGAAGGACCAGGACTTGAACCAGCACTTTGGGTGGGAATAAACACTGCAATTTGTCTTGGAATCGTTTGGAGTATTCCTGTCATCCCTACCAACCACATGGAGGGTCATATAGTTTCATCTCTACTTGTTCCAAATATTTCACCAAAAGATGATAAAGAAAAAATAGTAACAGAACAAATCGCAAAAATATCATTTCCAGCAATTTCCCTACTCATTTCTGGTGGGCACACTGAGCTTGTACTACTGAACGATTGGCACTCCTATGAAATTATTGGTCAAACGAAAGATGACGCTGTTGGCGAAGCCTTTGATAAAGTAGCTCGAATGCTTGAACTACCCTATCCAGGAGGACCTCACATTTCCACACTTGCAGCAGAATATAGATCATCAGGAATATATAGCAAAAACCACAAGGAGTCAGGCGAACTAGAAAAAATATCTTTTCCACGCCCAATGATTAAATCTCCCGATTTTGATTTTTCTTTTTCTGGACTGAAAACTGCTGTTTTGTATTTTTTGAAAAAAAACCCTGATGCAAATAAAAACGCTGTCGCTTGTGAGTTTGAAGATGCAGCCACTGAAGTTTTGATTGAAAAAACAAAAAAAGCCTTAGAAAAATATGCTGCACAAACACTCATCCTTGGAGGTGGGGTGACTGCAAATACTTACATACGAAAAAATTTTGCTGATTTAGCTGAAAATCTTAATATAAAAATTTATTTGCCAATTCAACAACTCTCCACAGACAACGCCATAATGATAGCCATAGCTGGATACCTAAAATATTCACATGACGGGGTTAGCACTTTAGATATCAAGGCTCGAGGAAATTTATCATTGCAATAACAAGTTGCATGTGTAATAATTTTTTTGTGTGAGTGGCAGTCATCACATGCCTAGTCGACGAGGGTATTTTCGTCACACCTACCTGCACATTGAGGTAGCATATAGCTCCTCGGCTCTTGTTTTGCCACATTCCATGTGTGCAAGCTAGGGCTGAGGAGCTTCTTTTTTTAGAAATTTGCATAAATATAAATACTTCAAAAAACAGTGTGTTTCTGGTAGAATAGCCTGCAATGAAAGACCAAATAAACGAACAGAATACTTTTATAAATTCAGCCAACATTCCCGAGGAATTTCTAAAACCTTACGAACCAACAGAAGTTGAACCGAATATTCTAAAATCATGGGAAGAAAGTGGTTTTTTCAATCCTGATGTATGTATAGAGAAAGGCCTAACAAAACCTGACGCAGAAGCATTTAGTATAGTACTACCACCTCCAAATGTAACAGGCACCCTTCACATGGGTGGAGCTCTTATGGTGGCTATCGAAGACACTCTTGTTCGATATCACAGAATGAATGGTAAAAAAACTCTTTGGATACCTGGCACTGACCATGCAGGCATTGCAACCCAATCAAAAGTTGAAAAAATAATTCTAAAAGAAGAAGGCCTTAGAAGACACGATCTTGGCCGCGAAGAACTTGTTAAAAGAATTGAAAAATTTGCAAAAGAAAGTCACGATACCCTGGTAAGTCAAATTAAAAATATGGGTGCAAGTATAGACTGGTCACGTGAAGCTTTTACTTTAGATGAAAAGCGTTCAATTTCTGTACGTACTGCTTTTAAAAAAATGTATGATGACGGATTAATTTATCAAGGAGATCGTGTGGTGAACTGGGATCCCAAAGGTCAGACTACAATTTCTGACGATGAAATTGTTTACGGGGAACGCAAAGCTATTTTTTATACTTTTAAATATTCTAAGGATTTTCCAATTTCAATCTCGACTACACGCCCTGAAACAAAAGTTGGAGATACAGCTGTTGCGGTCCACCCAGATGACACTAGATACCAAGAGTATGTTGGAAAAGAATACGATATAAACTTTGCTGGTGTTCCAATCCATATTCGCATCATCGCTGATCGTGAAGTTGACCCAGAGTTTGGAACTGGTGCACTTGGAGTGACTCCAGCGCACAGTCAAACTGATGCTGATATTGGACGCCGACATGGTTTGCCAACAGTTCAAGTTATAAATGAATATGCAAAAATGATGGTTGTAGGTGATCTTAATGGTCTAAAAACCACTGAGGCTCGTGAAAAAATAGTTGAATGGCTCCGATCAGAGAGTCTGCTAGAAAAAGAAGAGGAAGTTACTCAAAATGTTTCTACAGCTGAACGCACAGGTGGCATCATAGAACCACTTCCAAAGCTACAGTGGTTTATAAATGTAAATAAAAAATTTACAATTCCTCACTCAAACATTTCTGGTATCTCTTCAGGCCAAGAGATCAGTCTTAAAGAACTTATGCATCAAGCTGTTGCTGGTGGAGATATTTCTATTCTCCCTGATCGATTTGAAAAAACATATTCACATTGGATAGATAATCTACGTGATTGGTGTATTAGTCGTCAGATTTGGTATGGACATCGCATACCAGTTTGGTACAAAAAAAATGCAGAGGAAACAGAAATGCATGTTGGAGTAGAAGCACCAGTTGGTGAAGGGTGGGAACAAGACCCTGATACACTCGACACTTGGTTTTCATCAAGCCTTTGGACTTTCTCCACTCTTGGATGGCCAGAGAAAACATTGGATTTAAAAACATATCATTCCACTTCCCTTCTTGAAACAGGATATGACATACTTTTTTTCTGGGTAGCCCGCATGATTTTAATGAGCACCTATCTTCTTGGTGATGTGCCCTTCAAAACAGTTTACTTACACGGACTTATTCGTGATGCTCAGGGTAGAAAAATCAGCAAATCTCTTGGAAATAACATTGATCCCGTAGACATGATACAAAAATATGGAGCTGATGCCGTAAGAATGTCACTTATCGTAGGAACAGGTCCAGGCAATGACAGTAAAATGTCCGAGGACAAACTCAAAGCCTACAAGCATTTTGGAAATAAAATCTGGAATATTACTCGTTTTATCCTGCAATCTACTGACGGGGTAACCTTTGATGAAAATTTTGACAAATGGAGTGAGTCTGACATTGAACTGATTAAAACTAGAGATGAAGAAATAAAATCAATAACAAAAGAAACCGAGGAATACAAAATACATCTTGCGGCAGATAGACTTTACCAATACATTTGGCATGTGCTTGCTGATAATATTCTTGAAGATAGTAAAAAAATATTTGAATCTGATCACCAAGCAAACAAAACATCTAGACAGCAATTTTTGCTTCACACCTTACGCAAGCTTTTGATTGTTCTTCATCCATTTATGCCATTTATTACAGAAAAAATATGGGACACACTTTCTGAAGACAAAATCGGTAAAAAGTCAGCACAACTTTTGATGGTAGAAAATTGGCCGAAGGATTAAAAACAAAAGTCACAGATAACTATTGGCAACTAGATTAGATAGATACTAAAAAATCAGATATAATATACGCAAGTAATATTATGTTCTCAAAGTCATTTGATTTATTCTTTCACAGCCTCCCTGTTTTTACTGCAAGCGCAGACACTATATCTTATGCATTTATCGGTGGAATTTTTCCAGCATTAGTTTGGCTTTGGTTTTGGCTACACGAAGACCAACACCCTGAACCAATTAGACTTATCGTTCGAACTTTTCTAATGGGAATGTTAGCGGTTATTTTAGTAGCACCAATTGAGCAAATTATTGCAAACTTTTTTCCTTCACAAAGTTTTCAGGTTTATTATTTTTGGGCTGCCGCTGAAGAAATTTTAAAATTTTTAGCTGCCTGGGTAATAGCACTAAGGAGCAAGGCATTTGATGAGCCAGTTGACGCTTTTATATACCTAACAACAGCTGCACTTGGCTTTGCAGCCCTTGAAAATACTTTTTTTACACTTACACCACTACTACACAACGACCCAATACAGAGTATCCTCACGGGTAATATGCGCTTTATTGGAGCTAGTCTTCTACACATAGTTACGTCTGGAACATTAGCAATTTTTATTGGATTATCTTATTACAAAAAGCCATGGCTCAAAAGAGTCGCAACAGGTGTGGGATTATTCCTTGCAATTACATTGCATGCTATCTTCAATTTCTTTATAATGATAAATGAAGGTAGTGGAACCTTTATTGTTTTTGCTTCCGTATGGGTCGCAATAATAATAATAATTTTCTCTCTTGAAAAAATAAAATCAATTAACTATAAAACAACATGAAAGACAAAAGATCTTTTTTTGAACGATTAACTGGCAGCGTCAGCCTAGATGACGAGTACACTGACGAACTAGAAGAAGAAACAGTGGAAGAAGAAACCTCACTCAAAACCTCTAAAAAAGCTAAGCACATTGGAGTCACAGCTTCAGCTGCTGGTAGTGGGCTTGCTTCTTGGATAGAAGAAGAAGCCGGAGAAGGCCAACTTTCTGTTGACGTGTATGAGACAGACAAAGAAATTATCATTAAAACCATGGTAGCTGGTGTTAAACGTGAAGATATGGATATTTCCCTAACACGGGACATGGTCACAATCAGAGGTAAACGAGAAGAGGAACAAAACATCTCCGATGAAGACTACATTCATCAAGAACTTTACTGGGGTTCATTTTCAAGAAGTATTTTATTGCCCCATGAAGTAGAAATCGAAGAAGCTGAAGCCTCCGAAAGTCAGGGACTGCTTGTTATAAAACTCCCAAAGATTGACAAAGATCGTCAGACAAAACTTAAAGTTACAAAGTCACTTTAGGATTCAATCAAAAAAACAAAAGAAAAACTCGGTCGGAACAATGTTCCGACCGAGTTTTTTATTTTTTTTCACCAAATATCAAATGGTTATTAGACTCTCTCTGAGCTTTTTTCGTATTCGTCAGTCTTCCCTTTTAAAACAAGGAAACAGACCAAAACACAACTCATAACCAATGTGGTTATAATGCCATATGGCAGAAACAGTCCCAGCAGGAGACCAGTAACATAATATGCCGCGAACGGATCTGTGATGTCAGAATTCTTCCAAATGATGGGCCTGATAAGGCAGACCAATGCTCCAACAAAAATTCCCAAAACAATTTGAGCAAAAATGTTCCAAGCAACAATCCCCTTGTTCATAACTGAAATCATAAAGATGTCAAAGCCCACCATAATCCCAATTAAGGCGCCGTGTAGCGCATACTCTGAGTTCTTCTTGATACAGAACGGCTGCACCAAAATCCAAAGAAGAATCCCCGCTGGAATAAATGCCGTCAGGTTCCACAATGGATTTACATCCAAAGGTTTGATGAAGATCAAATCCCAGATTTTGATTTGTGGGTTTTGACCAATATGCATCATGTAAACTGGTGGCGATATGGATGCAATGATAACAAGCATGAAGAGAAGGCTCTTCAGAATGACAAGCTCGTTGCTATTGTTACTTTCCTTTTTCATATTTTCAATTTTCTCCTTTCTGTATATTACATATCTGCATGTTTGTCAAAAAAATGCAGACACAAAAAAACACCCAAATGGGTGCTTTTTTGTATTGGTGCCGAGGGGCGGACTTGAACCGCCGACCCCATGCTCTTCAGGCACATGCTCTACCAACTGAGCTACCTCGGCATATATTTATCATCCTACTCAACCAACAACTATACTTACATATTACTTATAATTTAAATTTCAAAATAAGGCAAATCCTCAAATCTATATACCTCTAAGTAAGGTATCAATACCAGGGAGATTAGTGCCAGTTACTGAATGGTATACCTCGTTCATCCTTTCAAAAACAGGCTGAATATAGTACACACCTCCCACAATAATCGCGACCAAAATCATCCATCTAATAACGGAGAAAAACTGTGAAATCTTAACGGATCTCTGCATTTTTTTGAGGATTTTATGGTTTTCCTCAACAACGCGTCTTAGGGCAATTATTTCCTCTTTCAATTCTTCATCCATGGGCTAATTGTAGCAAAAGTGACCTATTTTGACCAGCGAGCAAAGATACCGCAAGAAAGTAATCTTGCAGACCTATCCTTAATTGAAAGCTCTCCTGACTCAATTTTTCCACCTAGACTATCTTTTAATGGCAGGATGATGTTTTCATATGCTAGCGGTGAATATCCAGCAGCATATCCATTTACTAAAAAGAAAACTGGATTATCTGACAAAAGTTTAAAGCAAAGATCAAGCAATTCTGGAAGTTGTTTTTCAATTTTCCAGGTTTTACCTGTTGGGCTTCTTCCAAAGGCTGGGGGGTCCATTAGAATAGCATCGTATTTTTTACCTCGACGAACTTCTTTTTGAACAAACTCAAGAGCGTCATCCAACATCCATCTAATGGAATCGGTTTTATTATTTTCTTTTCCCCCTTCTTTTTTTACCCCAAGACCCGACAAAACCGCATTTTCTTTTGCCCAAGCAATTGCCGCCTTTGATGCATCCACGTGAGTCACGTTCGCGCCAGACATCGCACATGATATCGTTGCTCCACCCGTGTATCCAAATAAATTAAGAACTTCTATTTTTTTGTCTTCACCAAAGACTTGATCATCTATTCTTTTTTCAATCTGTTCTTTCATCCACATCCACTGAACTTCTTGTTCTGGAAAAAGACCCATATGCTTAAAAGGTGTTGGTTTTATAACTAGCTTTAATCCAGAATAATCAATATTCCATTTTTCAGGCATATCAGTTTTCTTTTTCCAACTACCAGTGCGACCATCACCAACTTCAAAAGATGCGTCGATTTTTTTCCACTCTGAATCAGCCAATGCTGGTTGCCACAAAGCTTGTGGGTCGGGTCTTGATACTAAAAATGACCCGAATCTTTCGAGTTTTTTTCCATCACCCGTATCCAAAAGCTCATATTCTGGCTGGCTTTCTGTAATTAAAATTAGACTATTCTTTGAATCTTTCATATTTAAAAGTCAGCATTATCGCTGGCTAAATCCAAGATAGCATCATTCATCTGAAAATCAAAACTGGCCTCAAGATCTGACTGCTCTTCAACCTCATCAACCATATCCATACGTGATTCATCAGAATCATCTTCTTTCGTATATTTACTATATTTTACATCAATATCAAGTAGTAATTTTTTTACTCTTTCTCTATCCTCTTTTAGAAATTTTCTTAGTTCCTCACCTTTTAGATTTTTTAATTTTGATTGTATGGTCATATTTTATTCTTGGCTTAAAGAGGCCAAAGTCTTAATTGCACGCATAATATCTTTTTTTATAAGTGGAAAAGTTTTAATTTTTTTAGCTTCTGCAAGAAATACCATAGCTTTCTCTGCTATTTTTTGTTCATCCTCGTCCAAACTACCTAAATTACTTTTTAAGGACCTCTCCAATGCTGCCGCCTTCTTTTTAATTACAACCTCCTTAGGATTTCCTGAGATCAAAACATTCTCTAAAACTTCAATCTTTTCATTTATATCTTCCAATGCCCCTTTCCTTTCATTCGAAGATTCTTCCTCTTCTAAGGCACCTGGAGGTACAACTGATTCACCCTCTAGTTCTTGAGGTGGTTGCTGCTCATCTTCTACGTTGCCACCCTCAGATGTTTGAACAGGTGTATGAGTTTGGGTAGGGTCGACATCAACTGTTGAGCTGGAATTATTGCCCTGATCTACAACATCCTCATCCACCCCGTCTTCAGAAATGGTTTCACCTGAAGAATGATTTGGGGTGTGTTTATTCCTAAACCTTTCCCATGATTTTATTTTTGATTCAACCCCATCAAGATATTCATCTCTTCTTTCTTTCTCACGTTTCATTGCGTCAATCTTCATATCCAAAAGTTCAGCACTATTTATATGATCCTTTAATGCTTCAGAGATTTGATGATAAGCATCCTCACCAATAAGTTCTCGATCTTCAAGCACAGTCTCATACTCAGTGATAGTATTTTCCAATTCACCCAAACTGTTTATTGCCTCCTCTATTCCCCTTCCAAGTTCAACACTTTGAATAGCCTTATTTTCATAGTCTGCTCTTTTCTTTAGACTATCAATAGCTACATCAACTTTTCCGTTAAAATCTGACTCCAGTTGAGCCATTTTTTCTTTATATTTTTCAATATCAGCTTTATATAAATCTTGTTTTCTAGCTCTCTCATCAATAGCTGTATTTAGTCTCTGTATTTTTTCATCGGCTTGAGCTTGCTTTTCATTTTTAGTCCTTTCGTAAAGTTCAACGAGAAAAGGATCTTTGATTGCTGACAAGCGTTCAGTAAAAATCTGTTGATCTTCATCGTTCTTTTTGGCAACCAACACTGACTGCTCCCTAAGATCACCTATCTCTCCAGATAATTCTTGAATGTCGCTCTCTTTCAAATCTATAAGATCAGCAGCTCCTCCGCTAGCACGTTTAAATTTCCATTTATCAACTGTTCTGAGTTTTACATAGTCATAAACATTACTAATCCATTCAGGTTTTTTTCTAGAAATTTTATTAATCCTAGAAGCTCTCCAATCTGCATCCTTCTTTTTCTTTTCTGTCTCAGCTCCTTCCACCTTATCTACTTGGTCCATCCTATCCACTACATCAGCTTTCTCCGCATGTATAGTTTCAGGTGGAGTAGCAGAAGAAGACTCCGCAACCCCTGGTGCATCTTTTTCAGTCACTGGAATATTTAGTGGTACTTCAGATTCTGGAACGATAGCTTTTGGAAGTTCATTAGTCTTAATGGGAATTGCACCCGGGTTTGATTCATTTGTCATATGTTGTACAAATTATAACTCAAAAAAAATTTGTGTGCGACTGCGACATTGTTTGATTTATCAAATAATAAGTACTCCTGTGGTGCGGCATTGTTATCAGCAGGAATCGGTCACAAGTCACTAAGTCTGCTCGGCATGAAGTCGGGATTTTTTATATGTGCCACCAGCAGGAATCGAACCTGCAATTACTCCTTAGGACGGAGTAGTTATATCCATTTAACTATAGCGGCAAAGTGACCAAAAAAAATTTGGCCAGCAATTATAACTAGGTAAACCATAAAACAGACTGCGAGAAGTCTGCAAACAATCTACAAACTACCCTTGTGCCAACTCGAGAAGATGCTCGCGATCAAAACCAACCATGATCTGACCATCAATTTCAATTACAGGCACCCCCATTTGACCACTTTTTTCAATCATTTCCTTACGTCTGATGATATCCGCCTGAACATTTACTTCTTCAAAAGAAATATTTTTCTCTGTTAATAAATCTTTTGCCATCTTACAATATGTACAGGTTGGTGTGCTATAAATTGTGATTTTTTTCATATTACGACAATTATACCTGAAAGGAATTTGGTAGCAACTAAGGAAATAAATCCCAAAAAATCGAGACAATTTAAAGTTTTAACAAGAAATATATCCCCACCGGCCCCGGGCAACGCCACAAAAATAAAGACCACCAAACGTTGTTACGTTCGGCGGTCTATTTTTACATTGCCCATTGGCGCTATTTTGAACGACGCAATCGTCCTAACAGGCGCGAACATTTAAAGAGAAACTTCCTGAGGAAACCCTTTGCAAATGGGTTAAAAACACTAGTCACAACAAACGCACCATAGATCGCACGAATTGCATTTTCATAGTCATTGTTTTCAACTCCAATGATAATGCTAATTTCACTCGAACCCTGACTAATCATTCTTATATTGATTCCTTTTTTTGCTAAAGCCAAAAAAACTTTGGCCGCAACCCCTGGGGTGTGTACCATTTCCTTACCCACTACAGCGATCAATGCCATGTTGGGAATAGTCACAACAAGGTCTGGTGACATTGTGTTCCTAATAATACTTGCCACAACCTCAAGCTGCCCTCTTAGTTGACGGTCATCTATGATGACGCTCCAAGTATCAATACCACTTGGTGTATGTTCAAAACTAATACGCTTCCTTTCTAGAATTGTACAAATTTGACGAACGAAACCAACTTGAAGATTCATCAACATTTTTTCAACTTTGATTACTGAGAAATCTTTTCGGCCGGCAACACCAACAATGATATTAGGATTTTTCCCTTTAGGGCTTTCTGAAACAATCAAAGTGCCTGGATCATTTGGTTTGTTTGTATTTTTGATAACTGTGTTAATCTTTGCTTCCCATACAGGAAACATAGCCTCTTCATGAAAAACATTTGCTCCCATATAAGTGAGCTCACGTAGTTCTTGATAAGTAACGACTTCGATCCTTTGCGGATCTTTTACCACACGAGGATCTGCCATCAAAATACCGGAAACGTCGGTCCAATTTTCATATAAGTCTGCCTTAGTTGCTCGGGCAATTATCGCCCCAGTAACATCAGAACCCCCACGTGAGAAAGTCTTGATTGTTCCATCAGGTTTTGACCCATAGAACCCGGGTATAACAACCCTGCGACCTTTCAAACTTTCTAATGCATCGCGAATATGTTGATCATCTTTTATATGACGACCATTTTTATCAAACCGAATACAATCGGCTGCATCAAGAAATTCACAACCAAGAGCTCCTGCAACAATCTTTGCCATGAGATATTCACCTCTACTGACAAGATAGTCTTCTGAAGCCCCCAATCTCATGTTGTTACTTATCTCATCGAACTCGCTGTTCATATTTATCTTTAAACTGAATCCGTTTGCGATTTCAACAAAACGATCAATCACGAGATTTTTAATTTCCTCCGATGACTGACCAAGACTATTTAGTCTGTACCATTCTTTGAGAAGATCGGTGACCTTCACATCAAATGGTGATCTTTTTCCTGGAGCTGAGACTACGATATATCGACGTGAAGAATCCAAAAATACTATACATTGGACCTTCACAATCTGGCGCGCATCAGCAAGTGATGTTCCTCCAAATTTACAAACTTTAATTATTTTTCCTCCTATTTTTTACGTTATTTAAGTCAAAGATTCATTAGATTTCTAAT
This sequence comes from uncultured bacterium, assembly GCA_903854195.1. Classification (GTDB taxonomy): domain Bacteria; phylum Patescibacteriota; class Minisyncoccia; order Phycocordibacterales; family CAINVO01; genus CAINVO01. The sequence goes on from CAINVO010000029.1 coordinate 55,562, forward strand.
TCGTATACTACGTAAAAGAAGTAAAAAAGCAAGGGGCCTAAAATTTTCAAAATCAACTTAATTTAAAGAAAAACATCTGTGCAAATCTGTGCGGGTAGCGAGAATCGAACTCGCGTCTCAACCTTGGGAAGGTCGCATTCTACCACTAGACCATACCCGCATCACCAATTTCAAATTAAAAAATATTTTTAATGTCGTTCCATATATTACCAAAAAAACCCGCCTTCTCTTCTGTTGTACTAGCACTAGAAGTCGAATCAACTATTACAAAAACTTTTTCTCCATCTTTTGACACTTGAAATTTTTGACGTATCTCCTCCTCTACCCCTTCATCAGTATCGAGGTGAGATAAAGATTTTTGTAAATCAGCCTGGCGACCCTGAAGTTTGGCTAGTTCGACTGACACACGGTCGGCATTTTGGGAACTTTCTTGATATTTTTGATAGATATTCCACGTACCTCTACCTACTAAAATAATGAGAAAAAATAATATTACGGCAGTAGTTTTAGAATATATTTTTCTGCGTGTATTCCTCTTCTGTTGAAATTCTCTCATTAAAATGTATTATACATTAATGCTATTCGAACGAAAACACAAAAAAACAATAAATTTCATCTGGGGAGTACTTTGTATATTGATAGCAATCAGTATGATCTTACTCTACATGCCAAACCTTTTCAGTTAGATAGAGGGCTGATTTAATAATATCCACATAGTCAAAGATTAGGAATAATAATCATTCTCTGTTTCTGAACGAGTTAGTGTAGACAGCTACAACATCATGAACTTTTTAGAACATGTTCACTGTCTGACGAGTGAAACGAGGAGTTTGAAAATATTCGTAAAAAAAGTGAATAGATATTGTTTGCTGTCGAAACGCTTTAGTGAAGGGACGGGGGATGAATATTATTCCCCACTCTTCATCATCTTCAAAAAAGTCTCATGCGGAATATTTACATTACCTCTACCCCTTTCAGCCATTTTCTTTTTACCTTTTTTCTGTTTTTCACGGAGCTTCATTTTTCGAGTAATATCTCCTCCGTACATATGTTGAGTCACATCTTTTCTCATAGCAGACAATGTCTTTGAAGCAATAATGCGTCCAAGACCTCTTCCTTGAATCTTAGTTACGAACATTTGCTGTGGCAAAATATTTGCGAGTTTTTCTACTGCTTTTTCAGCATCCTCTTGTACGCGACGCACTGACACTACTTTTGCAAAAGCCACTACTGGCTCATCTGCTACCAATATATCAAGTCGGCACACATCAGCCTTTCTCATGCCATCATAATCATAAGATAGTGAAGCAAAACCGGATGACACACTTTTCAACTCATCAAAAAAGTTACGCATGAGCTCGCGCAATGGCATTTTGATAGTTAGAGCTGTACGAGTATCTCCACCGCTATCATGCCCAAAAGTTTCAGTCTCTCCTGCTTCAGCTTCATGTTCATAAAGCATTGGCATAATTGCACCAAGATATTCTGATGGGCTAATTATTTTTACTTTTACCCAAGGCTCGAGAATTTCTACTACTTCGTGCAGATCTGGAAAAAGTGAAGGTGAATAAATGATTTTTTTCTGACCATTTTTATAAGTAACTTCGTATGTGATTGAAGGTGTGGCAATTATAAGATTTAGACGGAACTCTCGTTTAAGTCTTTCTGTAATAATTTCTAGGTGAAGCAGTCCCAAAAAACCACAACGGAAACCTCGTCCGAGTGAACCTGATGATTCTTCTTCAAAAGTAAAGGATGAGTCAGACAAACGAAGTCTACCAAGTGCCTGTCTAAACAAATCAAAATCGTCCTGACTTTCTGGATAAATAGATGCCCATACGACTGGCGCTGGACTCATGTATCCGGGAAGTTCTGGTAAGGGTGTGCGGAAAGCAGTAACGGTATCTCCCACTGATGCAATACCTGGTTTTTTAATACCAGTCACAATATATCCAATTTCTCCAGCTGAAAGATTTTCACATGGAGTTTCTATAGGATTAAAAGTACCGACTTCTAGTGCTGTAAATTTTTCATCTGCAATTTTAAAAAGTAATGGTGTATTTTTTGCTACCATTCCATCGAAGCATCGTATAAAAACAATTACACCCTTGTGATTTGAATATTGAAAATCAAAAACCAGAGAACGAAAACTTTGACTGTTTTCAAACTCTTCGTGTGGTGGAGGAACTTTGCGAACAATCTCCTGTAAAAGTTTTTCTACACCCTGTCCTGTTTTTCCAGAAGTCTCAAGGATTTCATCCGCTGAACACTTGAGAAGTTTCATAACTTCATCCTTTATGTCAGCAATACGAGCCAAAGGTGAATCTACCTTTGAAAGCACCGGAATGATTGTAAGCCCACTATTTCGTGCCATTTCAAGTGTGGTAAGAGTCTGTGCTTGAACCCCTTGAGTAGCGTCTACGAGCAAAATACAGCCTTCTACAGCCTTTAGGGCACGAGATACTTCATAGAAGAAATCTATATGTCCGGGGGTATCAATAAGATTCAAGATATATTCTGGAGCACCTATCTCCTTTTCCAAATCAGCCTTAGTTTTACCAGTTGGAGTGTAATCCATGCGTACTGGACGCATTTTTATAGTAATCCCCTTTTCCTGCTCAAGTTCCATATCATCAAGGACACGATCATGCATTTTTCTTTTCTCAATCGTATTGGTAATTTCAAGCATGCGGTCAGCCAAAGTGGACTTACCGTGATCAATATGGGCTATGATACTAAAGTTTCTAATGTGACGTAAATTCATAATTGTTGTGCAAATATTCACCAGCATCTGCTGGAAAAATGCGATTGGGGTCACTATATCACAAAATACCTATATAGAAAAAATTTAAAAAACTATCTATTCTTTCTATCCTCAACAACTTTTCCATCACTTAGACGAATAGTTCTTTCGGTCATTTTTCCATATTCCTCTTCGTGAGTAACCATAATAATAGTCTGTCCTTCTTTATGAAGTTCCTTAAATAAATCTATAACTACCCGAGATGACTCCGTATCTAGATTGGCGGTTGGCTCATCTGCAAAAAGTATTTTTGGTTTATGAGCAATCGCTCTTGCAACGCTAACGCGCTGTTGTTCTCCACCAGAAAGTTGACTAGGTAGATTTCCTGGCCGATGACCAAGGTTTACTCTATCTAAGGCCTTCTTAGCTACACTATATGCATGTTCAGTTGTTTTCCCTTGCATTATTAAAGGTAGTGCAACATTTTCAAGAGCCGTAAGATCTGGAAGCAATGCATAATCCTGAAAAACATATCCAAGCTTATGGAGGCGATATTTTGTACGATCATCACTTGAAAGATCTGTTGCATTGACCCCATCAATAATAATATCTCCGGAGCTAGGATGATCTAGTAAACTGATTTGATAAAGCAAAGTACTTTTACCTGCACCTGATCGCCCCATAATTGCAACAAACTCTCCATCCTCAATAGAAAAATTTATATCCTTAAGCACAGGTGTTTCAACCTTTCCGTCGTGATATGTTTTTATTAAGTTTTTTATTTCTATCATTTTTTTTATTTTATTTATCTGCAGATATTTTACCTACCTAGAATAGCGTCCAAAGTGTTTCTCTTTACAATAATTCTGGCTGGAATATATCCGGCGACAACTGTCGTAATCAATAGAATAATCACTCTAATTGATGTCCCGGCAACGGTTACATAAATTATGCCATCACTAAATGGAAAATTTATAGGATGTGCATTCACATATGGCACCAAAAAACCATACAAGAACAACACCCCAAGCCCCGTACCCGAAAGTGCATAGAAAATTGATTGAAAAATATATGAATACTCAATTGCCCGTGAATCAATACCTATACCTTTCAAAATACCGATAAACTTTCTACGAGTAATTGCGTTAACGAAAATAACAATAAATATAGTAATAGATGCAACAACAAGACCGATAGAACCGAGCATATTTCCTAGAAGTGAAAATGTCTGAGCAATATCCTTAAGAAATTTAGGTTGTGCCTCTAAATATGTCTGAATTTTTGCACCCTGATCAAAACCATTTTTGACTAAAATATTTTTTACAAACAAAGGATCTACCCCAGGTTTTAGAACAACAGAAATTTCATTAAGATTTAAATCATCTCTACCTATAATACTTCGGAGTTGAGAATCTACCATAAAAATACGTTGATCGAGCTCCCCGACCTTACTTTTAACTATTCCTTTTATCAACACCTCTCTTGTTGTTGATCCAATATGAAGTCTGACCAACGAGCCTACCCCTGCGGTTTTTAAGTTTTTAAGTCCAGGTGTATCAATTGGTGTGTACTTATACAAAAGATCAGCACCAAGCAAAATTTTGTCATAATCATCCGGTGCCAAATATGAACCTTCAATCATTAAACCTCCTATACCAGAAAAATTATTTTCTTTTACCGGATCAATACCAGCAATGACACCACCAGCACTTTCAGTGACATCACTATCACGTGTTTTTGTTTTATATCCTGATTCAACAGTACCTCCTGCAAGATACCTCCCACTTAGAAGACTGACCTGCGGCAAGCCATTTAGTATGTTTAATATTCCACTTGTATTTTCAATATAGGCCTTTTGATTTAAATTAGAAATAATCAAATCCCCAGTATATTTATTTTTTTCTGCGGTCACCGCTCCTTGCATCAAACCCACCAAAACTCCGTTAATAACAACAAGATTTAAGAATGTTAAGGTCATAACAAACATAATCAAAATTGTAGTCCAAAGACTAGCATGCTTTATTTGCCTAATTGCTAGAAAAAATCCTACTCTTATTGGAACAAATGACATTTTTATATTTTGGGATTTAGAGAAATAATTTCACCAACAGAAAGTCCTGATACAATCTCTACATTTCCCAGTACATCAGTAGCGCCAATTGTGACCAGTCTTGTTTCAAATTTATCTCCATTTTTTACTTGAACAAAATTTTGATTTCCTTTCAGAATCACAGCCTGTTGTGGAAGCGTAATTACATTTGGTCTATTATCAATTTGAATACCAATAGTAGCCGTCATTCCAGATCTAACACGATCGTCAGGAGCATCAAACTGTAATTTTGTTTTATAAGTCGAAACTCCATCTTTTACTGTTTCTGCAGGGTCTATTGAAATAACTTTCGCAGGAAAAATAGTGTCAGCGCCATATGCATCAAGAGTGATACTTGCTGGTTGACCAACTGCAACTTTTGCAATATCAGTTTCAGGTATGTAACTGTCTATTTCATAATTTGAATTACTAATTAGACTTATAACTGGAACATTTGGTGAGGCAATTTGACCCGTCTTTGCATTTACAACAGTTACTGTGCCATCAAATGGTGCAGTTATAACAGTCTGACCAAGAGCAGCCTGAGCTTGTTCCACGGCTGCTGTTTGAATAGCAATGTCTTGCGAAGTCGCACCAGCTTTTTTTAGATTGAGTTGATTTTTTGCAACTTCAACTGCTGATAAACCACTACTATAAACCTGATCAGCTGAATTAATTGCAGTGATCGCATTATTGATATTTGCCCTAGCTGTGGAGACATCATTTTTATATTTATCAATATTTGCTTGAGTTAGAGATCCACCAGGAACAAAAGATGATACAGCTATAGTAATATTGCTCAAATACTGACTTAATAAATTTAAATTATTTTGAGCCTCTTGCAAATATGTATCAGAATATGAATCCAACCCTAAACCTTGTAATTCAATACCCCAAGAAGTTAGAGTGCTGCCCCAACGTAAACGCTGATCATTAAGCGACTGACTTAATGTGTAATTATCAAATGGAATAATTGTTGGAGTTGCTGATCTTGGATTTGTATAAACTTGATCAACTTTATTTTTTACAGCATCATCTGCATTTGCATATCCAAGTTTTATTGCATTGATTAATGAAATTTCTGATTGAGTAACAGAACTTTTTGCACTAGCGACATTTGATTCTGAAACGGCCACATCCTCTGGACGTGTACCTGTTTTTATTTGATCAAGTCTCGCAACTTGGGCATCGAGGGCAGCTTTAAGCTCTGAGTTTGAAAGATATGCCAAAGTTGAACCTTGAGAAACCTTATCGCCAACAGACACATTTACGGCACCAATTTTACCTGCAGTTTCAAAACCAAGGTCAACATCTTGTACTGGAACAACCTGACCAGAAACAGAAACCTTCTTTATAAAAGTTGTGGGTTTTACAGTGAGTGTATTTACTTGTGTCGATTGAAAATTCCCAAAAATAAAATATGCAACTGCGGCAAGTACAATTACAACAACTGATGCCGTGATAATAATTTGTTTTTTCTTCATATTTCTTTTTTTCAATCTAAATATTAATATTTTTTTATTATAAATAATGCTTCAACTTTTCAGGGTTTGGCACTTCCTCAATCAACACCTGTTCTCCGTCACTCTTACTTATAATCAGCGTACCATAATTAAACCTTTTTTCTATACCAGTTTGAGGCTTCATGGTTATCTGAATTATCTGATTCCTGTCCACTGATTTTATTTCTCGAGAAAATATTCCTTTTTGACTTATATTAATAATTCTTCTATTTGTAAGAATCCAAATATCTAAATAATGATCAGATATCGCGATTGCAAAAAATACAATAACAACAACAAGCCATAAACAATAAAACCCCACAAAAACCAATGTCATTTTTATGGTCAAAAGAGTTTTTACGCTACTAAAAAATAGTATATTTAATCTAGCAAAAACATATGGGGCGACTGAAGCAATAGATAAACAAATGATTTCAATCCAAAGCGCAAGCGAGTGCCTTCTTGTAGTTTTTAATATCTCCTCATCTTTATAAAAAGCGATCATTTAATAAAAATTAGAGTGTATAAGCTATATAAAATGAAATTGCTGAAAAACTTATCAAAACAAGGCTCAAAGAAACATAAAGGACTATCAGAAGGTCAGAATACTTGTTTGGTATTGAAAAGGCTCTCCATTGATGAATGCCTACTGAGGTGACAGTAAGCCATCCTGTAAAGACAGCTAACCATGGTGCAAATGTTCTGATAGGGCCACCTTTTATAAAGAAATTTAATATACTCATAGTCATTTTTATTATACCAAACAATAAAATTAATGTCATTGCTGGACATTGCTCGATTTCAATACTTGTGATATAAATATTGTCTTAAATGTGTCATCAATGCATTTACAAGAAAGGCGCCTCGGCGCATTTTATTTTACCCTTTTAATTTAAGAAAATTATGGAAGTTAGAAACATAGCAATTATTGCCCACGTGGACCATGGAAAGACAACCTTAACTGATGCCCTAATGCGTCAAACTGGAATGGTTGAAGAAGGTGTATCTATGGACTCAAACGCTCTAGAACTTGAGCGTGGTATTACTATTTACGCAAAAAATACTTCCGTTGTATATAAAGGTACAAAAATAAACATTGTTGACACACCAGGACATGCTGACTTTGGATCAGAAGTTGAACGAGTACTTCGATCAATTGACTCTGTTCTACTAGTTGTTGATGCTCAAGAAGGACCTATGCCTCAGACACGTTTCGTTTTGAAAAAGTCTCTCGAGCTTGGACTAAAGCCTATAGTTGTTATTAACAAGATAGACAAACCAGCAGCCGCCCCAGATCGAGCACATGAGGAAGTCCTTGAACTATTTATGGATCTTGGTGCTAATGACGAGCAATTAGATTTTACAACTGTCTATGCTATTGGACGTCAAGGCATTGCAATGAAAAATCTCGGTGACGAAAGTACAAATCTTGATCCTCTACTTGATATAATTTTAGAGAAAGTTCCTGCTGCAAAAGCTGATGTAAATGCACCCCTACTGGCACAACCTTTCAACCTTGCTTTTGATAATTTCCTAGGACGTATGGGCGTGGCTCGCATATATGACGGTAAAATTTCTCTAGGACAAACAGTTTTTATTAAAAAACCAACTGGCGAAACTCGTACAGGACGTGTCACAAAACTATACACTTTTGATGGTGTTGCGAAAAAAGAGGTAAATGAAGCTACTGCTGGTGACATTGTTATGATCGCCGGTCTTCCAGAAATTTACATTGGAGAAACCGTCTGCGAAAGCGAAGGTCAGAACACTCTTCCATCTATTAAGATTGACGAACCTACAATTTCCCTAGATTTCTTGATTAATGACTCCCCTTTTGCGGGACGTGAAGGAAAATTTGTAACAACAAGACAAATCAGAGAAAGACTTGAAAAGGAACTCGAAATTAACGTTGGGCTTAAAGTTGATTTTACAGGCGAAGGTAGTGATATGTATAAGGTTTATGGACGAGGAGAACTACACATTGCCGTTCTTTTGGAAAACATGCGCCGCGAAGGATACGAACTTCAAGTTTCTCAACCAAAGGTTATTATAAAAGAAATTGATGGTAAAAGAATGGAACCTTTTGAAGAAGCAGTTGTCGAAGTTCCAACAGAATCATCAGGTGCTGTTATCGAAAAACTAGGTAAAAGAAAAGGTATCATGACCTCAATGAAGCAGGATGGCAACATTGTCCGAATGATTTTTGATATCCCAACACGAGGACTTCTAGGTTACCGTAACCAGTTTGTTATCGACACAAAAGGCGAAGGTATTCTATCAAGCCGTTTTATTGACTTTAAGGACTACGTTGGAGAAATTGAGAAAAGAGAAACTGGCTCTATGGTATCCATGGAAAATGGAAAAGTGCTTACTTTTGCATTAGGAAACTTACAAGACCGAGGTGTGCTATATGTCACACCTGGCACAGAAGTATACGTTGGTATGGTTATTGGTAACGTAACAAAAGGCGATGAACTTGATGTGAACCCAACTAAAGGTAAACAACTTACAAACATGCGAGCTTCAGGATCGGATGGAACGACCTATCTGAACCCAGCAGTTGAAGTAACTATCGAGCGTGGTCTTGAAACTATGGCTGAAGACGAATACTTGGAGATTACTCCAAAGAGTACTCGTATTCGAAAGAAATATTTGAACAAAACAGAACGTACAAAAAACGCTTCTAAAATTCAAATAACTGCCTAGTTAAAAACCGGCTAATTGTCCGAAACAATCTCCAGACCTTTTTTAGTTTAACTTCTAGACGATTCCATTCGTCTAAATGAGCATTTATATCTTTAGTGATTCTCATGATTAATCTCCTTTTGATAAATTCTGACAAGAGTATATCAAGTGGTGTATTAAATTTCGCTCAAAAAATAATAAAAAAAATCCCAATGATTGCTCATTGGGATTTTTTTTTGGAACCTGAAAGCTTAGAAGCTTCTTCGATCTCCACCTCCAAAACTTCTTCGTTCTGGTCGGTCTGTCATAGGACGAGCCTCGTTGACTGTAAGAGTACGACCGTCCACATCTTTACCATTGAACATGTCAATAGCTCCCTGTGCGTCTGCATCTTCCATTTCTACGAAACCAAATCCACGTGACTTGCCAGTCATCTTGTCTGTAATAACATTTGTTGATACTACTGTGCCAGCTTTTGAAAAAGCGTCACGTAGAGAATCAGCAGTTGTATTCCAAGAAAGATTTCCAACATACAATTTTTTTGCCATTGTGTATCTTTGTTTTACTTATATCGATTATCGATTGCGATAGACGACCTTCCCTACGTCATAAGTAAACTTAAGACCACGAGAAATCTACGAATCACATAAAGTATAGCACAGTTGATAGAAAAAAGCAAGCGATATATCCACCCTAAAACTCCTTAAAGTTAGGGTTTAATCTGCAAGTCGCATGCTTCACCACTGACCCCCCTGCATTTGAACATGTCAAAGTATACGTAGTAGTTGAACCAATTGGAGATGACGGGGTGTATGTTCCAGATGATGAAGTAGCCACCTGAATATTCAGACCTGCTGAAGAAATTAGAGTACAAGTATCTGGTGCGCCACCCGTTAGAGTCCAAGAAAGAACACATTTGTTTTGAGAGCTGCCGGAATTGATAATTTGTGGTGTCAAAACAATGCCTGCAGTTGTAAGAGCGGGAGGAAGAGGAAAAACACTACATGATGGATATGAATATGAACCATTTAGAGCTGGGGGGTTCCCCGCTGTACATATGCGGTTCTGAATATCCTGAGCATTACTACATGTTGATGAAGCTGAGTATCGATAAAAAATGGCACCAGAACCAATTGAGTATGGTGAATTCGGATCTAGTGGGTTGATACACTTTGACTGACAGGTACCTCCAATCATGTTTTGGCTTGTAGAACATACTGAACAAGTTGGATAGTCAGTAGCACCATTAGAACAAGTTGTGATCACTGTAACTCCTGGGTAACTTAATGTTGTTGATCCTGCAAAACTTATCCACCCAACAACATCTGAACCCCAAGCATACCCTGTTATATTTCCAGTACTTGATGCGTAAGTTACACCTCTTGTTCCGTTAGGTGTTGGTGATGGGTAGTTTGTTCCAGAAAGACTAATCCAACCGTCCCAACCATCAATACGAGAATCTGTAGTGGTCGTTGGACCAGAAGGCGGAGTGTAGTATGTAAAGGTTCCTCCACCACAGATACCGTCATAAGTTCCAGCACATGCCCTAGCCCATCCAGTAACGGCACCAGTAGAGATATTAATATTCGGCTGACATGTTCCTGATGGACATCCAGTAGTTTGGTTAAAACTAACCCAACCTATACCATCCGACCATGCGTATCCAGACAAGTTACCAGTATTTGAATTGTAAGAAACTTGATATGGGGAATTATCTGTAGATGTTCCATTAAAACTAATCCACCCAACATTATCAGACCAGGCATACCCATTTACAGGAAGGGATGACGACTGTGCCTTTACAGGAACTCTCACAAAAGCAAGTCCAATAAAAATAAAGGCAGCTATTGGAACTATGGCGGAAATATATTTTATGTTTTTTCTCATATTTTCTGATTTATTTTTAATGGACTGCATTGTAAAAATTTTTATTCTTAATTCTATTCTATTTTTATTTTATTTTTTGTTCAAGAATTTCAAGCCTTTTTTCCATCGAATCATTTTTAGCTTTAAGGGCGTCATTTTCTGCTTTCAACTCCTTGATTCCGGCAAGTAATACTGGTGTCATTTTACTATAATCCATACCTGTAATATACCCTGGAGCGGTTCCGTCCTTCTCAACAATGTCAGGATAATACTTGGCAACGTCTTCGCCAATAAATCCAATATCATGAGCACCTCCATGCTGAGCATCCCAAGTAAATGAAACTGATCTTATATTAGAAATAGCATCTAACGCATTTGTAAGTGGTTCTATATTTTTTTTCCAACGAATCGAGGAAGGGGCTCCGTAATTAACACCTGGTCCACCTGCCCAAAAATCATAATCACCACCGTTTCCCACTACTCCAATACTACAATCTTCAAGATTAGTTGTATGACAAGGACCGAAAGCTCCTTTAACCGAACTAAGTCCATAAACCCCAATAGTGTAATTAGCACTACCATAAACCCCAATAGAAGATGTTCCTGTCATCCACCCATTACCAGCTTGAGCTGAAGCATTTCCCCATATCCCGTAATTTCTACCGGCCCCATAAACACCAGCTGAAATACCATTCTGAGAACTCTCTTCTCCTACAATAGCAGCACCTCCAACCTGTGCAGATGGGTTATATGTACTAAAGTGAGTAGCATACAAACCTACGTTATTTTGAGACCTAATCATGTTATTCCAATCGTTAAAATACGCTGATGCGTTTGCCGGTGAAGGTATAGGTGTAGTTTTAGAAAGAGTCATGGCTGGACCAGTTCTATTACTACTAACAGTCAAAGCGGGACTACCTCCCAAATAACTGGGATACCCATTGCCTGTAATATTTGCGGTTCCGTTATAAAAAGTTATACAACCTAATCCCAATTTGTCACAATACTGACTCGCCCCCACTCCACCATTGAATTTAGCAACAAGTCCTGTTGGAATAGTTGTAGTAGATGCTCCGAAACCAAAGAGAGAAAATCCGTTGTAGACGTTTAGACCTAGACTTGATGTAGCTAGTGCTCCACCTACTGTAATACCTCCATCTTTAATTTGACCAGTTGATGTAACGTTTAGAGGAGCTGAAGTGTTC
>CAINVO010000030.1 GCA_903854195.1 uncultured bacterium
ACTACTTTCGGAAATCGAAAATCTTTCCAAACATCCTCTTCTTTGGGGGTCATTTTCCCGAATATGTAATAGTCAAAAGTTTAAAATCTTCATTTACAAATACTTTACCGTCTTTGAATAAAAACTTCACAAGGTCACCTTTTTCATTAACAACACTATGAATAGTTTCACAATCAATGTCTATTTGGCGACCGAATTCACCAACTTGAGTTTGGCTCTTTTTGTAATTTTCTGTATAATTAGAAGCATGCAAAATTTGGACAAAAAAACTATACATGTAAACCCAATTACCCGAGTAATAGACGATATAAATAAGATATTCTTTGGGATGGGCTTTACTCTTGTTGATGGTCCAGAGTTGGAAACTGAATATTATAATTTTGATGCTCTTAATACGCCGAAAGATCATCCTGCGAGAGATATGCAAGATACTTTTTGGGTTAAACCAAACAAAGATTTTCCTGGGGTGGAAAGAAGGCTTTTGCGTACACAGACGTCTGCTATGCAAGTTCATTTTATGGAAAAAAATAAACCACCATTTAGAATTATTTGCCCAGGAAAATGTTACAGAAAAGAAGCAACGGATGCCACACACGAAATGCAATTTCAACAATATGAATGTCTTTATGTAGATAAAAATGTTTCTCTTACAACTCTCAAATCAGTTCTAAATGAGTTTTTAGATAAATTTTTTGAAAAAAATGTTGAAGTAAGATTTAGACCAAGTTATTTTCCATTTGTTGAGCCGGGAGCAGAAGTAGACATCTCTTGTTTTAAATGTAAAGGCGGTGAGGCAGGATGTTCGATATGTAAAGGTTCCGGATGGATTGAAATATTAGGTGCGGGGGTTGTTCATCCAAAAGTTTTAAATAATCTTGGTATAAACACAAACGAATGGAGTGGCCTTGCTTTTGGTGGGGGAATTGAAAGATTGGCAATGCTCAAATATGGAATAGATGATGTTCGCTTGTTTAACTCGGGAGATCTAAGATTCATTAATCAATTTTAAAGTTAAACATACGAATATACGAATTGTGCGAATAATACAAATGACTACAAATAATTAAAATACAAAAAATGAAAGTATCTTACAATTGGCTAAACGAATATTTCAAAGGCAAAGCGCCAAAACCAGAAAAAATTTCTGAGCTTTTGACTATGCATTCCATGGAAGTTGAAGGTTTAGAAAAAGCTGGACTAGATACAATAATTGATGCAAAAACCTTACCAAACAATAATCACTCGTGTCTTTGTCATCGTGGAATTGCGCGTGAGATTGGGGTTCTCACAGGGATTAAACCAAATCTATATTCTAGAGAATTTAAAAATTTTTCTGTTTCAAAAACTTCAAAAAATCTAGAAGTAAAAATTGAAGACGGAAAATTGTGCAAAAGATATATTGGAAGGGTAGTAGAAAATATAAAAGTTGGACCATCACCAAAATGGCTTGCTGAGAAATTGGAAACACTTGGACAACGTTCAATAAATAATATTGTTGATGCTACAAATTTTCTAATGCTAGAAATCGGCCAACCAATGCACGCTTTTGATTCTGATAAAATCGGAAATGAAATTGTTGTAAAAAATGCACAAAGAGGGCAGAGAATAATCACACTTGATAAAAAAGATGTTGAACTTGATGAAAATGTTTTGCTTATTACTG
>CAINVO010000031.1 GCA_903854195.1 uncultured bacterium
CAACAAATGATATTATTGAAGAAATATTTGATTTTGAAGAAATTTTTAAAACATTAATTGCTGAATTAGATCAAGAAGTTTTGGCATGGGATGCTCAAACTAGTTGAGTTGGTCTATTTTCTAAACTTCTATTAAAATTTGTGTCGGATTCTAATTTTTCAGTATCTCCGAAAATTTGTTGCTACTTTCTAATTTATAGAAAAGTCAATGCAGGATTAGTGCATTGACTCTTCTTGTTTAACGTGGTAAAACCTATTATCAATTTTATAAAAAGTTTGTGTTTTTGTAATCCTAGAAGGATTGCTACAGATCTTTTTGAGGCTTCTTCAAGGATAACTTATGTTGAAACCATATCTAAGAGTGCTGATTCTTTGCATAAAAATTTGGATGAGTGGGATGTTGCTGCTTTGCAGCAAGTTTATTCTCGCCTTTGCGAGAATGAAATACGCAAACTTCATCTTGGAGCTTGCAAAGCATTTATCGATATTACTGAGGAAGATTTCTATGGTGATACTCAAAGTTTTTATCTTGTGCCTTGGACTGGTGAAGCTGGGGTAACGGCTCATTTCAAATTTATTGTTTGTTGCGTAAAATATCGCAATAGAAAGTTTCCTGTTGCGGTCAGAATGATTAGACTAGGCTCAATAATCTCTAAAGAAATTGGTGAATTACTTGAGTCCTGCAAGAAAGCAGGACTCAATATTAAAACAGTAATGTTGGATAGAGGATTCTATTCAGCAGATAATATTAGAGAATTAACTGAACAAAATCTTGAGTATATTGTCTTTGCGAAAAAATGTGATATGTTCAGAAGTATGCTTAAGTCAACAGAAACATCAGGAAATATAGATTATGAAATGGAATCTCGTAAAGACAAAAGCATATTACGCGTACAAACAACTATTGCACTCGTAAAAAACGTTAGAAAACTTGATTGGGTATTTGCAACAAACACGGGCCTAACTGGAAGAGAGATAGTCAGAGAATATATGTTAAGATGGAATATAGAAACAGATTTTAGAGTACAGGATGAGGCTAGAATAAAGACTAAGAGCACAAGACCTGAAGTTAGGCTATTCTACTTCCTAATTTCATGTCTACTACTTTTTGTGTGGAACGCCACACAAAAATTTGAAATTTCATTCAAAAAATTCCTGATAAACTTATCCAAAACGGAAATCGTCAAAAGAACAATATTTTTTGAATAAAATCAAACATAGCGATAGCTATAAACATTCAAAAAATCATTATCGACGATAAAGAAAAAACGGGGTGAAAAATAGAAAGAAGAAACTGAAGAAAAAGACACAAAAATAAGACCAACAATAAAAAATCGTGAATTCAAAGAAACTTAATCGGAGATACTGAATTTTAAGTCATATAATATTATTTTCTTTTAATATTCATCATGTCGCCAAACGTTAGGCCTTCGCCCTTCGGTTTTGGTGCAAGTTTGCCAGTGGAATCCAAAACTTTAGAGTCCTCACCAGAATCATATTTCTCGGAAGGCAATTCATTGACGATCTTTATATGCAACGTACGCTCTAATTTTTTAGCCAATAAAATATTAGCGGTTGGCGGTCTTGATAATCTTGCTAAGTACAAGACGCATCATCAACAATCTCCAAAAGCATTAC
>CAINVO010000032.1 GCA_903854195.1 uncultured bacterium
GTGCGACACGAGGCTGCTGATAGAAGTTGTTTTGATAGAAAAGGATATCTATACAAAACTACCTGTATCACCAGGTGAATCTAGGGTTCTGAATAAAGAGCGAGCCTGACAATGTAACAAGGCATAGCAATATGCAAGATCTAAATCGTGAGAAGAAGATCTTCCTGGAAGCTAAAATCTGGGTGAGTGCTAGATAGTTGGTATGGTGAACATATGTGAATTTACATAAAGATCGTAATCGAAGAGCGGTGAAATTAGCTGTTACACCGTAACCAAAAGGTAAAAGTGGAAGGATAACCCTATGCATGATAGGCTATCGTGATCAAATATCTGCTCGGTCTAAAGTAAACACCTAACCCAACATTACTTCTACAGCGGAACGTGGAAACCCTATATTGCTCCCAGCGATGGGACAGTTTGCTGCGAAGCAAACCTATAGCAATGTAGGCTTGGGATGTTGGAAAAAGCGAAAGCGATGCTGTAATGGCAACGATACGGGTTTAAATGTTACCTGACACGAAAGTGAGCAAACGTCCGACTGGTTTTTCGTTGTAAGATAATTTGGAGAATCTAAATTAATGGAGAAAAGCAAATGGCAGCAATGGCAACATTGACTGGTGTATCACCAACAGACACTGAAACCTGGGAAGCCATACTATGGCCAAAAGTTACAGCGAATGTATTTAGGCTACAAATGCGTATTGCAAAGGCAGTTCGGATCGGACGCTGGGGTAAAGCGAAAGCACTACAACGGCTTCTGGTCAACTCTTTTTCAGCTAAGGTACTAGCAGTAAAAAGAGTAACACAAAACTCAGGACATAAAACACCTGGAGTTGATGGTGTAGTATGGAAAACGGCAAAACAAAAACTGCAAGCGGCTAAAATGTTAAAAAGGCGTGGCTATCAACCACTACCACTAAGACGTATTAGCATACCCAAACAAGATTCCAAAAAGCTGAGGAATTTACATATTCCTGCTATGTTTGACAGAGCACAACAAGCCTTGCATTTACTAGGTTTAGAACCAATAGCAGAAACGTTAGCGGATCACAATTCTTATGGCTTTAGACCAAAGAGATCGGCAGCAGATGCTATAGGTAAATGCTTTATCTTATTAGCAAGGAAATCTTCAGCAAAATGGATCCTAAATGGAGATATAAAAGCTTGTTTTGATACGATCGATCACAAATGGTTATGTAACAATATACCTATGGATCGAGAAATATTAAACAAGTGGCTAATTGCAGGCTACATAGAAAACCAAACACTCTACCCTATAGAAGCTGGAATTGGTCAAGGATCGATTATTTCACCAACAATACTTACCATAACACTGGCTGGATTAGAAGAAGCAATAACGGCTGTCGCTTCTAGAACAGACAAGGTACATTTGGTAACATATGCTGATGATTTTATCGTAACTGGTTCCACCAAAGAAGTGCTGGAAAACAAGATAAAACCAGTAATTTCTAAGTTTTTAAGGGAGCGTGGTTTAGAATTATCGCAAGATAAAACTACTATCACGCATATAGAAAAAGAAGGTTTTGACTTTTTGGGATTTCACGGCAGAAAATACAAAACAAAACTGCTGATTAAGCCACAAAAAGAGCGGGTCAAAAAGTTTTTAAATATGATCCGTAAAACAATCAAAACCAGCCACTCAATAAAAACAGAAGAATTAATAGTATGGCTAAACACCCGAATAACTGGATGGGCTAACTATTATAGACATGTTGTGGCTAAGAAAATCTTTGGCTATGTAGATCATAAAATATTCTGGGCACTATGGAAATGGATCAAAAGAAGACATTCACAGAAAAGTAGTTCCTGGAGGATCAAGAACTATTTCCGTAATAATAAATTACGACACTGGATCTTCTTCGCCAAGTTCAAGGACAATAAAGGAAATAAACAAATAATAGAACTTGCTCAGGCGGCCTGCATCAAGATTGAGCGATATATCAAGATAAAGGCTGATGCTAACCCTTATGACTCAAAATTCAAGGAATATTTCGCCAAACGACGAAATTATAGAATGAAGAATAGCAAAAATATAGGGGCAAATACTACCACCGTGGGACTGCTGGGCATGTAACAGTGCTTATGAAATACTGGAGCCGTGTGCGTCTAAAGAAGCAAGCACGGTTCGCAAGGAGAGTGGCGATTAGTAATAATCGCTGCTTATCCGCCTGTACATTCATATGGCAGTGCTGTTGAATGAGCTGTTTTTCCCCAAAACCGATCCAGCAACTGCATCATTGCTTTCAGCATTTGCGTTTTGTTCAACATATGTGTTTAGACCTTTTGGAGCTCTCTTGTTTGGTTATATTGGGGATAATATTGGAAGAAAAAGCACTTTGGTAATAACAACCTTCATGATGTCTATTTCATGTTTTATAATGGCAATCTTACCTACTTACAATGAAATTGGTATTGCTGCTAGTGTGATAATGATTAGCTGTAGGGTACTGCAAAGTTTTGCTGCTACAGGAGAAGCAATAGGGGCGGAAATTTATTTAACAGAAACATTAAAGCCACCAATGTCGTATAAAGTTGTTTCGTGGGTAGCGGAAGTTTGCACGTTGGGTAGCTTGGCTGCCTTGGCTATTGCATCAACGGTTCTGAAATTACAGGTAAGTTGGAGATTAATTTTTGCAGCGGGTTGTGTTATCGCCTTTATTGGTTCAACTGCAAGAACTCGCCTTAAAGAAACTATAGAATTTTCCGACTTAAAAAGGCGAATGAAAAAAGCAATTAATGGTATACGACCAAACAATATAGCACAAAATACAGACATACCCACGTGGAAAGAAAAGGTTGAATGGAAAACAACATTAGCATATTTCTTGATATATTCAGGATTTCCTTTGTGCTTTTACATTACCTATATTTATGGTGCCGAAGTCCTAAAATACTCTTTCCACTTTTCAGCGGAACAAATAATATCTCACAACCTCAAGTTAACAGTGTTAGGATTTTGTAGCGGTATCTCTTTCATAATTCTTGCTGGGTACTTCAAACCATTAGCTTTAGTCAAAGTTAGGGCGGTGGTGTTTTTATTATTATCACCGTTTTTATCGCTGTGCATGAGTATGCCTATCAGTTTGAGTGCGTTCTATTTGTTGCAAGTTTTATCTGTTATATTTTGCTTAGGAACAGTACCTGCAATCCCAATATTTTTCAGACATTTCCCTGTGCTGAAAAGATTTACCTATAGCAGTTTGATCTACTCCTTATCACGGGCAATAATGTATGTTGTAA
The DNA here is from genome assembly GCA_903854195.1 of uncultured bacterium. Lineage (GTDB taxonomy): Bacteria > Patescibacteriota > Minisyncoccia > Phycocordibacterales > CAINVO01 > CAINVO01. Next base: position 3,262 of record CAINVO010000032.1, read on the forward strand.
CATCTGTGGGCATTTTATATTTAGCAAAGCATTTTAGTAGCCTTGGTATTTTAATCATGATATTACCTGTTACGACAGGATTTTTGTGGGGAGTGTTATATTTTGAAAAGCTAGAACAAGCAGAGAAATACGCCGTATCTGAGGTTAAGATTCGATCCAAACGGCCGTAATCCTGGTAAAAACTGCTCAAATCTTTGTGCGTGCAAAATTATATTTAACATTATTTCAGCATATCGCAAACGACCGTTTATGA
>CAINVO010000033.1 GCA_903854195.1 uncultured bacterium
AAATCATTCCCATTCCCACTTGAGTCAACTCTAGTTCCACTTGTTTCATCCAGGTTCCAGTATGCAAGTAAACCATTAGAGGGAAACGGATACCCATGATACAAAACTTTACCTGTAACAGTTCCAGTAATTGGACTTGGGGATGGAAAGAAGACATCAGCATTTCCGGTGATTGTTCCTGTATTTGAACTAGTTCCTCTAAAGATAGCTCTACCTGTTACATTTCCATTATTTACTACTGATCCGTCAAAGGTAATGTCGAAACCATTTGTTATGGTACTTCCGTTAATACTACTTGTAGATACTGAATCAATAGTTACTCCACTTGCTGTGATTGTAAAACAAGGACCAGAGGATGTTGATACATTTGTAGTTAGTGTATATGTTCCAAATACTCCTAACTCTCCACATGATGAGATGTTTCCTGGGAGAAGAGCATCGGCTTTAGCTAATTGTCCGAAGAGTGTGAGGGAGAGGACAAAAAGAAAAGTGAGGAGGAGGGTCTTTGTTTTTTTGTGTAATAAAAAAGAAAGAGTCATGAAATTTATAAAAATATTATAGCATTAGTGGGTATATTAGAAAAATATAAACTGTGAATAAATACCCCCATTTTATTTATAGTAAATAAAAAACGCCACCATTTCCTTGGTGGAGTTTTTTCTGGTATTTTCCTTCCTTACCTTGTTTTAGTATAGCTTTACACCAATCGCTTTTCTAACCACTTCCATTTTTGCCTCCGCACGATCCCTTGCAATTTTTCCACCCTTCTTTAGTATTTCCATAATCATGTCTTTGTTGTTCTCGAGTTCATGTCTCCTTGTTCTTAATGGTGAGATAAAGGCAATAACATCATTAGAAAGAGCTTCTTTTAAATCCTTATACTTACCTTTCTTTTCTGCATAAAGGTTGTCTAGGTATTCTTTGTCTCTAAATAGTTCGTGTATAGCACGTACGTTTGCAGGAGTATCACCTGATGAGTCTGTAACTATGCTCATTACTAGTTTTTTAATTTCTTCGTCTGTTGAAAAAAGCGGGATAGTGTTTCTATAACTTTTACTCATTTTTTGTCCGTCTGTACCCGGAACTGTAGCCATTCCCTCTAGTATCATGGCATTGGGTAATTTGAAAGTATCAACATTAAAAATACGGTTAAATTTTTCTACAATATCTCGCGCAATTTCTACGTGTTGTCTCTGATCCTGTCCGACCGGTACAACATCAGTATCTTGTATTAGAATATCGGCGGCCATTAGTATTGGATAATCAAATAATCCAACATTTATTTCTTTGTTTTTTGCTTCAGCATCTTTAAATGCATGTGCACGCATTAGATACGGCATTGTGGTAAGACAATTAAAAATCCAAGCAAGCTCTGCGACTTGAGGTACATCTGACTGTTTGAAAAGTACAACCTTTTCTGGATCAAGACCAATTGCAAGGTAATCTAAAACGATATCAATGATTCCCTGTTCCATTTCACCTGCATTTTGAACTGTTGTAAGTGCATGAAGGTCTGCAATGAAGACATAACTTTCATGACCTTCTTGCATGTCCACAAATTGTTTCATCGCTCCAAAATAATTACCAATATGTGGTCTGCCAGTTGGCTTTACTCCAGATAGTAGGATTTTTTTAGACATATAAATATTATATTAAGGTGTTAAATTGTTTATTTTAATTATTACTATCTATTGTTTATTTCAGCCTTTAGTTTTTCTATCAATTCAGGTATGCTGATTTGCCCAAGATTTCCTGCATCACGACTTTCGAGTGTGACCATGTTTGCCTCAATTTCTTTGTCGCCTACTACAAGTGTGTAAGGGATTTTTTCAACTTTTGATGAACGTATTTTTTTACCGAATGATTCGTTGCTGTCATCAACCTCTACTCTGAATCCTTCTTTTTTTATCATCTCAAAAACTTTTCTAGCATACTCATGTTGTCGTTCTCCAATGGGTACAACCTTTACTTGAACAGGTGAAAGCCAAGTTGGAAACGCACCAGCAAAATGTTCTATCATCACACCCATAAATCTTTCTAGAGATCCAGAAATTGCACGGTGAATAACTACAGGTCTTTCTTTTTCACCCTTATCGTTTATAAAGAAAAGATCAAATCTTTCAGGAAGATTAAAGTCACATTGGATTGTGGCTAATTGCCACTCACGACCAATCGCATCTTTAAACATAAAATCTAATTTAGGACCATAAAAAGCGGCCTCATCCTTGGCTGGTTTGTAAGGAAGTTTTTCGCTTTCGCAGACATCACTCAAAGCTTTTTCTGCCAAATCCCAAACTTCATCAGATCCTAGGTACTTTGTTTTGTCATCTCCTCGTAGAGATAAGCGGACCCAATATCCATCCATCATTTTCATTGTTGTGTAAAATGTCTTGATGATTTTTATGATTGTTTTTACTTCATCACTAATCTGCGTGCTGCGACAGAAAAGGTGTCCGTCATCTTGTGTGATGGCTCGAACTCGAGTGAGTCCTCCGAGTTGTCCAGATTTTTCATCACGATAAACAGTTGCCGGTTCAAAATATCTTACAGGCATATCACGATATGAAAATTGGTTATCAGCGAAAATCTGCATGTGATGAGGGCAATTCATAGGCTTCATAATAAACTTCTCTTCTTTTCCTTGTACTCTGAAGAGCTCATCGCCAAACTTTGCTGCATGTCCCGATGTTTCATAAAGGGCTTCTTTTGCGATATGCGGTGTCCATACACGACTATATCCTTTGTCTGTGTGAAGTTCCCATAGATAATCCTCAATTGCCTTTCTGATGATCATTCCTTTTGGCTGCATAAGTGGAAGTCCAGCACCGATAAGTTCTGATATGGTGAAAAGATGAAGTTCTTTGCCAAGTTTTCTGTGGTCACGTTTTTTAGCTTCTTCTTGTTGGTGTTTGTAGGCAGCTAATTCTTCCGGTGTATCATATGCGAGGCCGTATATACGAGTAAGCATCTTGTTCTTTTCATCACCTCTCCAATATGCTCCTGCAACACGAGAAAGTTCAAAGGCATCCATATTTATATCCTTCATGTTTTCAACATGTCCTCCTCGACAAAGATCAGTAAAATTGCCAGATGTGTAAAGTGTGATCTTTTCACCCTTTGCAGAAATTTCTTCAATTAGTTCAATTTTGTATGAATTGTTTTTAAATAAATCCTTAGCTTCGTCAGCACTAACTTCTTTTTCAGAAAAAGTTGACCAAGTGTTCCAGAGTTTTTTCATCTTCTTTTCGATTTCCTTTAGGTCTTTATCAGAAATAGGATTTGAAAATTCAAAATCATAATAGAAGCCATTATCAATTGCGGGGCCAATAGTATTTTTTGTGTCCGGATAAATCTCAAGAACTGCCGCTGCGAGTAAATGAGCAAGAGAGTGTCTCTTGTGTTCAATTGAATTTGAAGAATGTGAGTGATTTTCCATAATTTTATTATTTCTTAAATAAGCCCCGAAAATTTTATAAAATAAAACGCCCTAGCGAAAGTACTACTTTTAATAGTACACTCGCTAGGACGGGGAAATACTATTCCTCGCGGTTCCACCCAGCTTCTCGTTTTGCCTTAATTGGCCTTTGTTTGCCAAACAAAACAAGCACTTGGATATAGTTTAAGCCATGATGGCTCTTTGGTCAATTGATGTTATTGATCGCTTCTATCCTGCATACTTTCGAGCTCAACGTAGAAACTAGAACCTTTACCTTTTCCAAGTGATTCAGCCCATATTTTTCCATGGTTCATGTCGATCATTTTTCTTGCAACATACAGACCAAGACCTGTTCCCATAATGTTGATCTTTCCGGCATCTGGTGCACGAGTAAACTTTTCAAAAAGTCTAGGTAGAACTTCTTCAGAAATACCGATACCTGTGTCTGTGATAGTTGTAAGTATTTGTGATTTTGAGTGAAAATCAGTTTTCTCTGGTTTGATTGTCTTAATTAAAACATGAATGCCTCCTTGCGGTGTATATTTGATTGCATTATCAAGTAGGTTAGAGATAACTTGTTTTATTTTTCCTCTATCAGCGTTAACCATAAAGTGACCGCCTTCCTCAAAATGAAAATCAACAGAAAGTTTTAACATGGCAATACCTGGTTTGAATTGTTCAACAACTTCCTTAACCAAATCTTTAAGATCAAACACAGAAAATTCAAATTTCATTTTTCCTTGTTCAATTCTTGATACATCCAAATAATCCCCCACTAGAACAACAAGATCCTGTGTCGATTGGAATATTTTATTTATAGCCTCTCTAACTGGATCAGAAATTTCTCCAAAATCCCCTTCAAGAATAAGCGATGCGTATCCCTTTATGGATGACAAAGGGCCTCTTAACTGATGACTGGCAAGTGAAACAAACTCTGTTTTTTGTTGGTAGAGCTCTTGCAGTCGCATGTTTGCAATTTCGAGGTTGTCAGCAAGTCGATTTATTTTTCCAATATTAAGTGACTCTTTCTTGATAGTGTTAAGTAAAAGTAAACTAAAGAGAACGATAAGAGTAAGCATTATAAGATTGATAATCCAATCTCGAAGCTCGTCCGTTGATTTAACAAAATTAGCAATAAAAATAATAATCAGCACGGCAGAAATAACTTGAGCGTATACAGCTTTTTTTCCAGTAAGTTTGTATTTGATAATACCGAAGAAAAATAGTCCTACATAAACTATTGATACTCCTATTGAAAATATACCGTAAATATTTGACATGTGGATTATATTATTTACCTCCTAACGGCTATTATGATTGCAACAAGTGGTACAGCTAAAAGCGTGAAGGAAAGCTCACTTGGAGACAGGCTCTTCAATGCAACAAAATTTGAAATAGGTGCAATAGCCACCGTTGTTATTTCTTTTGTTGGTAAAATGTATGCAAAAAAAGCTAGTGCAGCTGAAACGTTACCTATTATCAGTATAACTGTTTCAAAAAAATGTTTAAAGGCCGAGTAGTGCCTTTCTGCGGATACAAACCGACGAACAGCTATATAAACAATTGCAAAAATAATTGCGAAGAAAATTACTTTTGTTGTCCAATTCTCTTTTCCAAACCAAGGGCTATATAAAAATAAAATAACCGATGGATAGAAAGTTGCAATTGATGTAACGAGTATCGCCTTAATGTTCATAAATTTTTATGAATACATTATACACCTTCTTTGCGTAATTCTTCAATCATTTGTTTCGCTGTTTTTGATAGCTTCTTGGGGATAAGTATATTTAGGTCAATCATTAGATCTCCACGCTTACCATTTTTTTCATAAGGAACACCTTTACCTTTTATTCGCAGAACTTCACCTATGGAAATACCCTGTGGAATTTTTATTTCAATCAGTCCATCTAACGTATCCATTTTAATTTCTGCACCCAACAATGCATCAGAAAGTTTAATATCTAGTTTTGTTCGTAGATCATTTCCTTTTTTAATAAATTGCTTATGAGCGCGTACATGCACCCTAATGTACAAGTCACCAGATGCCCCACCAAAAATAGCTTCACCTTGTCCAGGAAGTCTAACCATTTGTCCACTTTCAATACTTGGAGGTAGTGTGAATGTAAGAGTCTTATTTTTCTTAGATATCCCTTGTCCGTGACATTCCTTACATTTATCCTTTGGAATTTTTCCAGATCCATGACAGTCATCACACATCCTCGTACTTGAAAAAGTACCAAGTATTGAGCGACGCATCTCGCTTATTTGGCCTGCTCCGTTACAAGTTGCACATTTTTTCATTTCCGTACCCGGCTCCCCACCACTTCCTTTGCAATGTTCACAAGTGCTAGTCTTGTTTAAGTTTATTGTTTTTTCTATTCCAAAAACTGATTCTTTAAAATCAATTTCAATATCAACTGATATGTCGGAGCCCTTTTTTTGTCGTGATCTTCCTCCTCTACCTCCTCCTCCAAAAATGTTTCCAATGTCACCAAAGATATCACCTAAATCAAATTCTACTCCTCCGTCTCCCTCACCATATCCTCCGCCTTGGAATCCTGAAAAATCAAAACCTCCAAAACCTTGTCCATTGAAACCACCCTGACCGCCTCCCTGTCCACCACCAAAACCGCCGGCATCAGCTGAGCCAAATTGATCGTATCTTCTTCTTTTTTCATCATTACTTAGTACGGTATAGGCCTCATTAATTTCTTTAAACTTTTTTTCATCACCTGTTCCTTTGTCAGGATGATACTGATGGGCCATCTTACGAAACGCCTTCTTCACTTCGTCTTGTGAGGCGTTTTTGTCTATACCGAGTGTTTTGTAATAATCTTTTGGCATGTTGGTTTTATTGGTGGAATAAATTAAATTTTGATTGTCTAAATCTCTTCTCAATGATCCTCATAATTTAATTGTAAATTATGAGGAATAAGAGAAGGGATTTTAAAAATTATCCTTGTCTTTGGTTTAATAAAGTGGCTATTTTTGTTCGCCTTCTTTAAATTCTGCATCCTTTACATTTTCATCCTTCTTTTCTTCTGGATTTTGAGTGTCGGATTGTGAGGAGCTCTCAGTAGTTGGGTTCTGTGAGTCTGGAGCACTCTGAGTTGCTTGCTTGTTTAGAGCTTCACCAATTTTTGATATTTCAGCTGAAAGTTCCTGAGTTGCTTTTTTGATAGTTTCAAGATCTTCACCATCTTTTACTAATTTAAGTGCTGCAACTTTTTCCTCTACACCTTTCTTGATTTCATCTCCGATTTTTCCTTCAGCATCTTTTAGTGCTTTTTCTGATGTATAAATGAGTTGTTCTGCAATATTTTTTGCTTCAACGGATTCCTTCTTCTTTTGGTCTTCTGCACTGTGAACTTCAGCATCTTTTTGCATTTTCTCAATATCGTCTTTAGATAAACCTGAACTTGCTTCAATGCGAATAGATTGTTCTTTTCCAGTTGCTTTGTCCTTTGCTTTTACACTAAGAATGCCGTTTGCATCAACATCAAAGGTAACTTCTACCTGAGGAATACCGCGAGGAGAAGGTGGAATACCATCTAGGATAAAGCGACCGAGTGATTTGTTGTCACTTGCCATTGCGCGTTCTCCTTGAACAATGTGAATTTCTACAGATGTTTGATTGTCAGCAGCTGTTGAGAAAATCTGAGATTTAGATGAAGGGATAGTTGTATTTCTGTCGATTAGTTTTGTACCTACTCCACCCATAGTTTCGATACCGAGTGAAAGAGGTATAACGTCAAGCAAAAGAATATCCTTAACGTTTCCTCCAAGAATACCTCCCTGAATAGCGGCACCTGCAGCCACAACTTCATCTGGGTTTACTGTCATGTTTGGTTCCTTTCCAAAATATTCCTTAACAGCTTGTTGCATTTTGGGCATACGAGTCTGTCCTCCAACTAGAATTACTTCATTGATGTCAGCAAGTTTAAATGGTGAGGCTTCAATTGCACGTTTAGTGATTTGCATTGCTCTTTCAATAAACTCAGCTGTAAGCTCTTCTAGTTTTGCTCTAGAAAGTTTTAGAAGTAAATGCTTTGGACCATTTGCATCTGATGTGATAAATGGAATATTTATTTCTGTCTCTACTGCAGTTGAAAGCTCAATTTTTGCTTTTTCAGCGGCTTCATCAAGACGCTGCTTTGCAAGTGGATCATTTAAGATATCAATACCTTGATCCTTCTTAAACTCATCACCAATCCATTGAATGATTTTTTGATCGATATCACGACCTCCAAGGTGTGAGTCTCCGTCAGTTGATTTTACTTCGATAACATCATCTCCCACCTCAAGAACTGAGATATCAAATGTTCCACCTCCGAAGTCGAAGACTACAATTTTCTCATCTTTCTTTTTGTTAAATCCGTATGCAAGCGCTGCCGCTGTCGGTTCGTTGATAATACGTTTTACATCTAGACCTGCAATTTTTCCTGCGTCTTTTGTAGCCTGCCTCTGTGCATCGTTGAAATATGCAGGCACAGTAATGACCGCCTCAGTTATTTTTTCACCGAGTCTAGCTTCTGCATCTTGCTTCAATTTCTGGAGAATCATGGCAGATATTTCTTCTGGACGATACCATTTGTCGCCCATCTTTACTTCTATTCCACCATTGTCAGCCTTACGACTTTCAAAAGGTACAGACTTTATATCCTTCTGCACGGATGGTTCATCAAATGTGTGTCCAATGAATCGCTTTATTTGAAAGATAGTATTTTTTGGGTTTGTAACAGCCTGACGTTTTGCAAGTAGACCTCCTAGCCTTTCGCCGGTTTTTGACTGAGCAATGATAGATGGGGTTGTTCGAGCACCCTCAGCATTTTCTAGAATCTTTGGATTATCAATTTCCATCACGGCGACCGCTGAGTTGGTTGTCCCAAGGTCAATACCAATTATTTTTGACATATTTTTGTTTAGTTAATTTTTGTAAATATTACATTGAGAATTTCAGAATTATAGATATATACAATCTAATAATCTGAAATAAAATTAACTAAAGGTTTGGCCCGCGAGTCTTTTGTGTTGAGAAAAATTTTAAATCATTAAATATAAAAATATAAGGTGACTCGATAAATATAGGAGTGCTAATCTGCTGACCTTTTAGTCTTGTCTGATCAGAGATGTAAAATATCGGCTCACTTGAAAAACTTGAGTCATTTGTAAAATCGCTCGCATTTGTTGTATCTATGACATAAATGCCACGTTTTTCTAAATCTGAAATATGTTCAAGAATATAAGAAAGTTGCTCATTTGTGAGAATTTTAGTCTCAGTAGTGTGTTGCTCAACAACCTGATCTCCATCATGAGATATGAGCACTATAGACGCTTTGAAATATGAAAGACCACCCGTTTCATTTGTTTGAAACAGAAACATCAGAGCTTTTTGATTGTTTCTCTTGATGATTTTCATTGTTTAAATTGTTTAATGTGTCAATTTGTTACCTATTCTGTATACTCAAAAACTTTCACTAATGCTGGTCTTAGTACCTTGTCTTTTATCTTGTATCCTCTTTGTAATACATCTGAAATAGTATGTTCTTTCGTTTTGTCATTTGTTGTTGTTACTGCAATAGAGTGGTGAAAATTTGGGTCAAAAACATCTCCAATTTGCGTGAATGACTCAACACCATATTTAGACAATGTGTTAAGTAGGCTGTTGTAGATACCCTCAATTCCTCCACGCCATTCTTTTGATACAGATTCCCATTGTGCTTTGTTTCCAATGGCCATCTCAAAGGCATCTAGTGTTGGAAGTAAATCCTCAATAACTTTTTGTTCAGCAAATTTTAAAAATTCATTTTTCTGTTCATCATCACGTTTCCGAGCGTTTATAAACTCAGCTTTATCCCTTTGCCAACCATCTAGATACTGTTGTTTCTCTTCAACAGCTTTTGAAAGCTTTTCACGAAGTTTTTTAAGAGCCCCTGGGCCAGTTAGGTTTGTGGGGTTTCCTTCTTCGTCTGTTTCAATAAACTCAGCATCATCAGATGCATCTGAATTGTCTGAAGTGTTTGTGTCATCTAGGTCAATAACACCTTCTTTTTCTTCATTATTTTCTTCTTTCAAATTGTCTGTGTCGCTCATAGTATTAGTATTTTATTATTTTTTGTAAAAAAATCAATCCTTATGTATGTCAATTAAAACAAAACACATTCCTTGAGTGGGTTAGCGAAGCGCTTAACGAAAGGAATGTGTTTTGTATTGATACTTTATCGTTTACTCCACTGTGGAGCCTTTCGAGCTTTCTTGAGACCGAACTTGCGACGTTCCTTAGCACGTGGATCACGAGTAAGGTAGCCTAGTTTTTTAAGAGGTGTACGGAGTGTTATGTCTCCAACTATAAGTGCGCGAGCAATAGCGTGACGTAGTGCTTGTGCCTGTGAGCTAATACCACCACCAACCAATTTTACTGTAATACTGAAAACACCATCCATCTCTACTGCTGTAAGAGCATCTGTTGCGATTTTCTGAAGTTGACTTGTTTTGAAATAATCAGCAAGAGCACGATCATTTACGATAAGACCTGGCTTTGATGATTTAGTTAAGCGTACGCGAGCTACAGATGTTTTACGACGTCCTGTTGCTTGTAGATATGTTGTTTTTTCTGTGGTTGACATAATTTTCTTATAAAATATTTATTACTCTGTAATTGTTAGGTTTTTCAACATAACTGCACGTAGCTTGTTTGTTGGAAGCATACCCTTGATAGCGTTGATAAACAAAGCCTCATAACCCTTCTTGGCAATAAGTTCTTTTGAAGTAAGGATTTTTTCGCCACCTGGGTATCCTGAATATGTCATGTGAGTAGTATTCTTGGCTTTAACTTCGTCTAAGCTTATTTTTGAAGCATTTATAACTTCAAGCTTAACATCGGCTGGCTTGTTTTTTCGGAAAGTTGGAGAATCTTTACCCATAAGCACCACTGCAGCCTCTGTGGCTACTCGGCCTAGTTTCTTATTTTTTGCGTCAATGGTGATTTTTGTTGTCATATTTTTTCTTTTGCTTTGTTACGATACCTTATTGGTTGATTTTAATCAAGTTTGCTGAATATTTATTAACTTTATACAAGTTCAATAAAAGCCATCTTACTTCTGTCTGAGACACGAGTAGGAAGTTTGATAATGCGTGTATATCCCCCATTCTGACCTTTATATTTTGGAGCAATTTTCTCAATAAGCATATTTGTAACCTTTCCTTTACCGATCTGGGCTTCAATCAGTCTCTTGTTTGCAGGTGTTCCTGAAATAGCCTTTGTCATAAGTTTCTCAGCAAAAGGGCGAACCTCTTTAGCTTTGGGCTCAGTAGTTTTGATTTTTCCGTGTAGGAAAAGTGAACGAGCGAGAGAGCGAAGCAATGCTTTGCGCTGGTCTTTGTCCCGTCCTAGTGTTCTGTATGATTTATGATGTTTCATCGCTCGTTTTTTATATCTAAATAATAATTATGCTTTAAGTGTAAGACCAAGATCAACTAAGATCTTCTTGATTTCCTCAACTCCTTTTGCTCCAAGTCCTTCAAGCTCAAGAATATCTTTTTCTTTCTTTCTAACTAGTCCACCAACAGTACGAATATTTGCATTTGTTAGTGCGTTAACTGTACGAGCTGAAAGGTCAAGTGATTCTGTGCGAGTTTTAAGAACGTCTTCGTAGTCATCTGATTTTTCTTCTGATGAAATGGCGTCAGCAGCAGGAGTGACTTTTTCTTCAATTATTTCAACATCTTCTTTGAAACCAACAATGGCTTTAAGTTGAGTGATCATAATCTCGATTGATTTTTCAAGAGCCTGACGAGGTGTAACTGTTCCATCTGTCTGAATAAAAATATGTAGTTTGTTGAAGTCTGTTCGATTTCCAACACGCATGTTTTCAACCTCGTAGTTTACTCGGTGAATAGGTGTAAAGATAGCATCAAGAGCGATTGTTCCGATATCAACTTTATCCTTTTGTAGGACTTCTTTTGAAACATAACCAAGACCTCTTTCAACTGTCATTTCAATATCTAGATCTACAGATTTGTCTGTGATTGTTGCAATTGGAGCCTCTGGGTTTAGAACCTTAACCTGACCTGGAAGTTCAATGTCTCCAGCCTTAACTTCATTAATACCCTTCATTTTTAGTTTAAGAGTAACTGGTTCATCTGAGAACATTTCAATGCGAACTTTCTTTAGGTTAAGGATGATGTTTATTACATCTTCTTTAACTCCTGCGATTGTTGAGAACTCATGATCAACTCCAGCAATTTTGATAGAAGTAATAGCAGCACCTGGTAGAGATGAAAGAATGATGCGGCGTAGAGAGTTACCAAGAGTATGACCGTATCCAGGATAAAGACCATCAATTTCGTAGCGACCTGTAAATCCGTTTTCTTCAACTACGCGAGGTTTTGATGGTAATACAACGTTGTACTCAGACATATATTTTTTATATTAAAATTACAACTATTAAATTATCTCTTATAATACTCAAGAACAATGTTGAGATCGAAAAGCATCTCAGCACCCTCTATTTTTGGTAAACTAACAATCGTTGCTGTGTGTTTTGCTTTTTCGTATGCAAGCCATGCTGGAACTGTTGTATCCTTTGTCTTCTCATCAATGTCAGTAAATAGGCTGCTCTTGCTACTTCCTTCACGAATACCAATAACGTCACCCTTTGAAACTTTGTATGAAGGGATAGTAACTCGCTTGCCATTGATAGTGATGTGTCCGTGTGAGACCATCTGTCTTGTAGCCTGACGTGTTCGTCCAAAACCTAGTCGGTAAACAGCATTGTCTAGTCTTTGTTCAAGTGCTGCAAAAAGATCATTTACAGGAGATGTAGATTTTTTTTCAATTACAGTTTTAACATATTTTGAGAACTGCTTTTCAGTAACTCCGTATGTAAAACGAGCCTTCTGTTTTTCCATCATCTGCAGACCGTAATCTGATTTTGCCTTAGGCTTTTTGTCAGTCTTACGACGTTCTGTACTAGACTTAAACTTTGCAGTTTGAGTTTTCTCAAATATTGGTGCGCCGAGGCGTCGAGCTATTTTGTATTTTGGACCTATAATCATATATTTATATTAAAATTCGTTATTTTTTATGTGACCTTATACTCGACGTGGTTTAGGTGGTTTTGGACCGTTATGAGGTACAGGTGTTACATCTTTAATTGATGCAATCTCAATACCTTTTGAAGTAAAACCTCGGATAGCTGACTCACGTCCTGAGCCCACACCCTTTACAATAACTCCTACTTCACTCATTCCAAGGATCTGAGCCTTTCCTGCTAGAAGCTCACCAACCTTTGCAGCTGCAAATGGTGTACCCTTCTTTGCTCCTTTAAAACCAATCGCCCCTGATGATGATTGGGCGATTGTATTTCCTTTGGCGTCAGCCAAGGTGACTATTGTGTTGTTGTATGTTGACTGTACAAAAAGCGTACCAGTGGCAACTCGTTTTTTAGCACTTGCAATTTTAACAGGAGCAGCTACTGCTGCCTCTGTACCTTCATCTGATTTTGTTACAATTTTTTTCTTACCCATAGGAATATTGTTAATTAATTTTTATGTTTTACTTTCCTTTCTGCGGCCTGTACCCATAGTCTTCTTAGGACCCTTAAGTGTACGTGCATTTGTCTTTGTGCGTTGACCACGAGCAGGAAGACGTTTTGTATGGCGTGAACCACGGTATGACTTGATATCCTTTAGACGTTTGATGTTTGAAGCAACTTCTCGTTTAAGATCTGCCTCAATTTTGTAGGCCTCTACAATAGATCGGATTTTGTTCTCCTCATCTACTGAAAGAGTTTTTGCCTGTCGGCCAAACTCAATACCTGATTCTTTTAGTATTTTCTGAGCACGAGCTCTACCAATACCAAACAATGAGGTTAGAGCAATCTCGAGTCGTTTTTCATCTGGAAGTGTGATACCTAGGATACGCATTGTTTTATTTGATTTATTTTATGAAAAATTGGTTAAAAAATTAGCCTTGGCGCTGCTTATGTCTAGGGTTTGATTTGCAGACAACATAAATATACCCCTTTCGGCGTACTGACTTGCATTTGGCACACATTTTCTTAACGGAAGTTTTTACCTTCATATTGTTTGCGATCTTTTACTACTTAACTTTAATAATTTAGCGTTAGGCGCTAGTATAACCTACCTAGAGTCTTTTGACAACCCTACCCTTGCCACCATATGGGTCAAGCTCAACTTGTACTTTGTCTCCGATTAGTACTCGGATACGATTCATACGCATTTTACCCCCCAAATAAGCCAAAATTTCATCCTCGCGATCATTGAGTTTCACCCGAAAAAGTGTGTTCGGGAGAGCCTCAGTGACAACGCCGTATGCGACTTCTATATTTTTTTTGTTATCCATTATTTCAAAAATTGGTGCAAGTAATTGCGTCACTCATAATAGCAGATAAATGCCTTATATGTCAACGTTTTTTATTTAGTTTTCCCTTTCTATTACAATCTTATCAACAGTATCGGGAAAATTCTTCTTCCAGAAAGGTTTAATGACCGCATCTACCTTATCAAATGCATACTTCTGGAATATTTTTTGAGCATCAGTCCGTGACAACCCAACAAGTTCACCTTTAAGATCCTGATTTGAAAATGATTGTTTTACTGTTGTTGTTCCTGTAAGTGTAAAGTCAAATTTTCCAACTGGAGGACTCGCTGAATCGGCTGTTGTAATCATGAATGAAAGTTTGTCCAAATCAGGGTCTTCTAGGTCTGATGATGATGTGGCAGCAATGGCTTGTATCAAACTTGTTGTGTCAAAAATTACAGCGCTTGCGTTTCCTTTTGCACTAATAGTAACTTTTCCTGCAATTTGGGATGCCTTTTGAGGAAGATCTGTAATCTGAATGTTTATAGTACTTTTATACAAAGTAAATCGGTCTGGTGTTTGACTAATGATTTTTTGGGTCAAGCTATCAGTTAGTTTCTTTTGAATAGTATCATTCGCGGTAGCAAGGTCAGCTGCAGAAACAGTTTGCACGTTTCCAGAAATACCACCAGTTATCGGACCCTTTGACCGACCATAGAATGTTGTGTATTTGACTGTGCCTTTAAATCCAGCGATAGAAAAATCTTGAGGATCAGAATTGTATTCTGCGCCCGCCGCATCTGCAACAATGTCAGATTCAATACTACCAGGTGTAAGCTTGCCAGCGACTATTTTTTGTCCAGGTATCACAACATCATTTGCTAGTCGATAAATATGACCGTCTGGAGTTTGTATTCGTGTTGTTGATACTAGGGTTTGAGGACTTTTGTTGTAATTGTTGTACAAAATAACTCTTCCTGTTGCCTTTGTACTTGTAGACACTTCGCCAGATGAGGCAACATCAACACTTGTTGTGTCTGATAATGTTATTGTTTGGAACACCACAGCGCCGGACTCAGATTCACCTGTTGTGGTTGATGTCTGATCAGAACTAATTGCAGTAAAAGGTTGGGCATTTAAAGTGTATTGACTGGATTTTACGGTCACATGAACAGTTGCACCTGAAAACAACATAGATATTACGAAAATCAATCCAATAATAGATGCCCCAGCAACAACCCATAGTAATATCCTTGGAGGGTTTGAGTCATATCTGTCATTGTTATCACCTTCATAATCATCATTCAAATTGTCATAATCTAAATCATTATCAAAATCATTTTTTGTCTCGATTTCTTCAACGACAACCTCTTCTTTTGTAATTAGGATAGGTTCTTCAGCTTTGCTACTAGCCACTCTTCTTTTTATTACTGAACCCTCAGATCTCGTACTAGATATTGTTTGAGTTTTTTTTATAATTGGAATATTCCGTATACTTCTTTTTTCTGGAGGGATGATATCGTGAAAAGTTTTTCTCATATATTTTATATTATTAGTATAACAGGATTATTTTTTAGTAGAAAGTTTTTTTGAAAAAATTGCTGAGAAGGCAATATTGATATCTGTCTCTGTGTTTTTTTCAAAATCACACTGACCGGAAACATCCTCAACAGATAGACATTTAACATTAAATGGACCCTCTGCAAACGTAAACTGATTGTATTGCTCATTTTTTATAAAATTTGAGAAAATATCCTTAACATCTGACTGGGAAACCAAAAGAAAATTACTTGGAAGTGATGTACCCACAGCAACTTCGGTCAAAGCACCACTCAAGGCTCCCGTCCATATTTTTTTAGCATCACCAATAGCCTTCTCGATTTTATCCTTTACTGATATGTCAGAATTGCCAGCAATGTATAAGCTAAGCATTGACTCAGATACCTGCGTAGAAATACCTAGCCCACTAGAGATTGAGCGTATAAGTGTGTTTCTCCCCTGTGGAATACTAATACTTTCAGAAATTGAACCGTCCTTTATGAGCACTAACTCTGTAATTTCTGATGTTAGGTCCAAGATAATGGAGTGAGTAGTGTCTGGCCAAATATCACGTGTTACTGAAAATACGGCTACAGAAAAACTGTGAATTTTAAAATCATCACATCTAATATGTTTTTGTACTGTGCTTTTTATTGATTCAACGATGTGTCTAGGACTAAAACTCATTAAAAAGGAAACATTTAAGTTCTTTGTTTTTTTATTAAACGGTGAAGTTACAGGATAGCCATTTAGTGAAATACTCAAAATATTTTTTTCAATTGGAATGAGGTCGAGGTCATGGTGAGATGATTCTACATCATTCTCTATTTTCTTTATGAGATCTTCAACAATAGATTCCTTAACTGTAAAAAATCCTTCTTCTTTTTTCTGAATAGAATATGTTTGAGAAATGTACCACGGTGCAGATAAAACGCATGTAACAGTATCAATTTTTAATGACTCATTCGCCAGAGAAAGCACAGGAAAACCCTTCGCTCTAATATTTTTACATAAATTATCTAGTGAGGTTATTACAGCAGATTCAAGCTTTGACGCTTGGGGGTCATCCTGAAAGGGAATATTTTCTTTTTCTGTATATAATATTTTAGACTTTCCGTTTGAGGATTCAGAGACAAGTGCACCTTTTACAAAACCATTTCCAATATATAAAACAAGAGATGTATTTCTACTCATGCACTAATTCTATCATATTTATTTTATTCGAGAATAGCTTTTATGCGTCTAACACCTTGAGCCACAGCTTCTTCTTTTGTGATTTTAAAATGACCAAGCTCATTTGTGTTGTTTACGTGTGGGCCACCACAAAGCTCCATACTCACCGGTATCTTATTAGAGGTCTGGTCCTTACCAATCTGATATACCTTTACAATGTCTCCATACTTATCATCAAAGACGCCTATAGCACCCATCTCCTGTGCCTCAGTTTTAGGCATTTCAGAAAAAGTGACATCTAAACTTTCTTTAATTTTTTCATTAACAAAATCCTCTACAGCCTTTTTCTGAGAATCAGTCATTTTATCTCCATGACTAAAATCGAACCGTAGTCTTTCTGAGGTTATGTTACTTCCCTTTTGTGATACATGATTTCCAAGGACACTTTTAAGAGCTGCGTTTAGGAGGTGAGTCGTTGTGTGATATTTTGTTTCCATTACACCAGTTCCGGAAAGTCCACCCTTGAACTTTTTCTCTGCACCCTTACGTGAAAGATCCTGATGTTCCTTCATTTCATGATCAAATTCCGCCTTGTTGACAGTAAGATCGCTTTCTTTTGCAAGCTCCTCTGTGATTTCAATAGGAAAACCATAGCTAGAAAAAAGTTTAAAAGCCTGATGACCGGAAATAATTTTTATTGAATTTTTTTTATTAACGGCAACCATTTGTTCAAATTCTTTTACTCCGTGAACTAATGTGCGACGAAACTTCTGTTCTTCTTTATCTATTTCAACCTTGATTGTTTCTTTTTGACGTAAAAGCTCTGGATAAACATCCTTATAAATATCAATAACTACGTCTGCCAACCAGAAAAGTGAACTTTTTTTCATTTTTAAAACATCTGACAATCTCACAGCTCGTCTTAGAAGTCGACGTAATATATAGCCTTGATCGGTATTTGACGGTAAAACTCCATCTGCAATAAGAAATACAGATGTTCTAAGGTGATCTGCTACTATTCTTTTTGCACGGTCTTTTGCCTGTGGTGTTTGTGAACTTTCCGATTCATCTCCAATAAGTTCAGAAATTTTTAGAAGAATAGGAATAAATAAATCTGTGTCAAAAACTGTTGTCTTTCCGTTGATAACAGCTGTTGTACGTTCAAGTCCCATACCTGTATCAACGTTTGGAGATAAAAGCTTCTCATATTTTCCTTCAGCGTTTTTATTAAACTCCATAAAAACATTGTTCCAAATTTCCATTATACGAAAACTTTTTATTAGATCTTCGAAAGGAACATTTGTTTCTTCAATATTGCCGTCTTCTGGTCGAGTATCATAAAACATTTCGGTATCCCCTCCGCAAGGGCCAGTTGTTCCAGCAATCCAAAAATTGTCATCTTTTCCAAGTGGCACAATACGTACACCCTTAGTGATAATTCCATCATCACCTGCTAATCCGTTTGTAACATTATTTCGTGCAAAAACATCAGTCCATATTTTGATAGAATCCTCATCGCGAGGTATACCCTCTTCACCTTTAAAGACAGTAACGTAAAGTCTATTTGGATCTAATCCAAGGCCTTCTTCTTTTGAGGTTAAAAACTCATAACTCCACTCAATAGCCTCCTTTTTGAAGTAGCTGCCGAGTGACCAGTTTCCAAGCATCTCAAAAAAAGTTAGATGGCGATTGTCACCTACATCTTCGATATCTATAGTTCTAATACATTTTTGAGCGTCCACTAGATGTGCTCCTGCTGGGTGTTTTTGGCCAAGTAGATATGGAACAAGTGGTTGCATACCAGCAGTATTAAACAATACAGATGGATCATTTTCAGGCACAAGTGAAGCTGAAGGGATGACAGCATGCCCCCTTTTTTCAAAAAAAGCCAAATATCTCTTACGTATTTCAGATGAATTCATATTTTTAGATAACTATATCAATTTTTTAGATTTAGCCAACTCCTCTAGGTAATCAATGTCTTTTTCAATGGACTGTAAAGCGAGTTCGAAAAACTCTGGTTTGGTTGTATCAATGCCGATTGAATTAAAAATATCTTCAGGTGTTTTTGATTCTCCTGCATATAAAAATTCTTCAATTTTTAATAAAAAGTTTTTGTCCTTCTTATATGAAGCATATAAAGCTTTGCTTATAAGCTGACCATATGCGTACGAGTAAACATAAAAGAAACTTCTAATATGTGACCAGGCAACAAAAAAGTATCCATCAACTTCGTCCAATTTTACAGATTTCCCAAGATAAGCTGACATATGTTTATTCATAAGTGCCGCAATATCTTCTCTTGAAAGAGCGCCTTTTTGTTTAATTTGTGTATGTAGTTCGTACTCAAAATTAAAGCAGGCAATTTGTCTAAAAACAGTAGAAATATCATCATTAATGCGATCATGTAAAGCCTCAATTTTTTCTTTGTCTGTCAGTTTACTAAATATTTCTTCAAAAGCTAAGTTCTCAAAAAAAGTACTTGCGACTTCTGCAACAGCGGTTGAATGACCTTGATATAGCGGTGACTGACTCTTAGAAAATTCTGCGTGGATAGCGTGCCCCATCTCATGCGCAAATGTCATAACACCATCGTAGTTTGGCATATGGTTTAGCAGAACAAGTGTCGGAGTACCAACCCCACTTGAGCAGAAGGCCCCCCCGCGTTTTCCTTGTGCCGGAAAAACATCCACCTGTCCGTTTTCTAGGTATCTTTCGAGAATCTCTAGGTATTTGGGACTAACTTTTGCAAATGAATCCTTTAGGATTTGAAGACCGTCTTCAAATTTTACTTTTTTCTCTTTACCTATTGATACACCTCTGTCGGCGTATTTTAAGTATGGGAGTTTTAGCAGCTTTGATTTTAGTGTGTAAAATTTATTTGAAATTGAAAAATATTTTGTAGTTGTTTCAACTAGATTTATAACCATCTCTCTACTATTTTGATATGAAAGTATGGTTGAATCATAGGGTTCTTTAAAACCCCTAAGGTCATCATTTATTTTTTTGTCGGTGTAAATTGCGTTAATCTCTGATTCAGCAAAATGACTAATACTCTTCAACTTATTCATAATAATCTTACTTAGATCACGTCTATCCTTTACAGAAAGTGACGCAATCATACCCATTGCCTCAGGAATTGGCATAGTTTTCTTTTTAAAAACAACTGACTGTTGATTAAGTAGCTTGTCTGCCCCATCAACCCATAATGAATGTGACGGCAGACTCTTTAAACTCATAATTTTTTCCTCAGCTTCAGTAAGATTGTATTTTGCAGTTTCAAAGGTTTTACTCAAAAAATATCTGAAGGACTTGAGCTTCGGTGACAGTAGAAAATCTGACTGATTTTTTGATGAAATTTTACCCAAAGCTAGTTGATAAAATATTATTTTATTATCAGCATGGGTCAGACGGTTTATAATTCGACTTATTTCAGCATCAGCTTTGGTGTTTTTGGCGTCTAAACATTTTATGTAGTGAAAATAAATTAAAGGTTTTGCCGCGCTCGACAGCTCGATAATTTTTTGAAAATCAATTAAGGATTTCTTCAACTCATCTGCATTTTTTGTATATACTGAATTTTTTCTGTATTTTTTATCAAAATCATCATAGATTTTCTCTATTTCAACAATATCCTTCTCAATTTGAGGGTCCTCAGGTGATTTATAGAAAATTGTTAGGTCCCATTTTGTATTAACTTTATTTTTCATTTGTTTTAAATTTTATATAAATTTTTTAAGTACTTTGAAATCATCAATTAATGCGCCCTTTGTCTTCCGATTATATATAGCAACGGCTGGATGATAAAATGGCACGAATGTAATTTTACCATAGCTTGTCTCAATCTGAAGCTCAACTCCGTGCATTTTTGATATTTGTAGAATCTGAGATTCAAGGCCAAATTTTGCCATAATGTACATCATTGAATACCGTCCCAAAGTGACTATTATTTCAGGCTTAATAATTTGAATTTGTTTATCCAAAAAAGGTGCATAGGCTGCAATTTCTTCAGGAGATGGATCACGATTTTCAGGCGGCCGATCTTTTACAATGTTTGTTATGTAGATGTCCTCTCTTTTTAAATTAATACTTAGGAATAACTCATCCAATATTTTCCCTGATGCACCACAGAAAGGCCTACCGGTTTTTGCCTCCTTTTTTCCAGGGGCCTCACCGATAACCATAATTTTTGCCAAACAATCTCCTTCACCTATAACAGGATAGTTTTTTTCATTAACCCTATAATTGTAGAGCGGGGAACTTTTAAGAGAAACTATATCATTTTCGATCTTTTTTAAAGCTTTAATTCTTTCCATTTTTGACATAAATATTTGCTGAAAATTGTAGCATAAATAAAATCGGGTTTCCTTTGTGGGGAAACCCGATAATTTTTTGCAGCACTGGTCCTTAATTTCTAAGGATAACATTGTCATTTTTAGGTCACTGTCGACCTAAACGAGCTCTTATTACCATACCAGCAAGGCGAAGGTGCCCATGATGGTAATAGTAGCACTGTGAGGACATTCGCATTGAGGTGTTGTAATGAACATGCTGTAAATGACCCAAATGACCATTGTGATGTACACGATGTTGATCGCATGCATTTTTTTGGTCCAAACCATTTACTTTGCCGTGTTTGAAAAGGTCAAAATCCCTTCCGTCAATTGCATTAAGGAACATCTCGAGACACCTTTCGGCACCTCCTGATAAAACAAAATAGATTTCAAGCTGATGCTCATTGGCCTCGTGGCCATAGTGCTCACCTGCATACCATTTGTTTTCATTACTGTCGACTTGGTTGAAGAAGTGGACGGTATAGAGCTCGGATCCTAGACACAATCCCATGTGAACATTCAGCGCGTTTTCAAGTGAAATCTTTTTTGCAAGTTTCACTACACTTAACAGGAGTATTTTGTCAGTTTCCATATGGAGGGAAAACTTCTACTTAGACTATATTCCTATTTTTTACTCAAATCAATAGTCAAGGATTCTAAATCAGTGGATGAGCAATTTTTGACACTAGCAAATTATTCCACCTCCAAGACATTGTCCGTTTGCATCATATAAAACCAATGATTGACCGGGTGAAAAATTTTCGGGTGTATTTTTGAAAATAATTTCATCCCCATCAACA
>CAINVO010000034.1 GCA_903854195.1 uncultured bacterium
AGTGATTTCACAAGTCCCTCCTACTATTCCTCCTACTGAGTATTGTAGTGAACATGTGTTGTTTGAAACAAATTTTGTTGTTGCTTTAAGTATTAGTCCTGCTGGGTTTGTTGAACCGTTGTTTCCGGTGTTGGTTCCGTTACCATTTCCATTGTTATTAGTGTTCTGACATTCAGACACCCCCGTGCTTGAAGTCTGACATTCAGAACCTGGAGAACATGAATCTACAATGTTTCCACAGCTGTCTACTACGTCACCGTTACTACAGGTATTTTGTCCACCTGCTGTTGGGCAGGTTGTATCTGGTTGGCAACTTAGTACACCAGCATCATCTGCCTGACATGAATTACCTGTTCCACAGATAGATATTGTGTTACCACAACTATCTACGATGTTACCATTGCTGCAGGCTTCTTGGCCAGACAAAGGTACGCAAGAATCAGTAACATTAAGTGTCCAATACCCTGAAGCAGATGCAAAAGGCGAACGCCAAATAATATTTGTAAAATTATACCAAGGTGGAACAGGATGATTTTCTTTAAAACCACTTGCATTTGAATTTTTCTTGCAGGTACCAGCTAGAGAATTTGAAAAACTACCATTTGAACTATAACCACACAACCAGCCAGATAAAGGCCAATAATCATTTACTGCTAAATTTAATTTTACTTTTCCTACCTGATCTGGAGCCACAAAATCCCCCATGTACAGGTCGTAGTAAACAGTATACTTATGAATATGAAGGGTTGGATCAAAAGCATCAACTAATTTTGTTTTATCGAGGCTTCCTGCTTGTCCACCAGCTAATGACCAAGTTGCATCAATATAATCTGGAGTATTTTCACATGCATACATGGAAACGGTTGCATTACCTGGAAATGATTCCCCTTTTCCTATAACACTTGGAATATTTCCGGTGACATAAACAGGCATACTGCTCTTGTATTGTTTTGTATAAACAAAACTATCCGCATTAACCTGAGTAAAAGCAAGACATAGTCCCAAAATCAAAGCAAGAATAATCAAAGCGATTGCAATCTTTTTTTTCTTTAAAAAAACAGCAACAATTGCGAGAATAATAATGATAGCTAGAGAAACAAAACCTATCACCCTTGAGATAGAACCTCTTTCACTCTGTCCAAAACCATACTGAGAAAAAGTTCCAATGGCTTTTTTAACAACTCCGTCCTTATCGTAAACAACATTTCCTTTATAACTAAAAGTACTTGACCCTGTCACAATGGAAACTTCAGCGACCAAACTATTTGAATCTCCAGTCAATGGAATGGCCATTGCTACAAAACCAGCTATATTAATAGGTGTATTTTTAATATTTTTCTGACCTACTAAAACGTTATTTTCATTGTAAAGTGATACATTCACATCTGCATTAAATGATTCAGTTGGAACAGAACTTGAAGCGTCAGAGGGTGACAACAAGGCGGAGTTCAAATTTACCGGTTTTCCCGTATATTTAACGGCAATATCAGCAACTCCCCCTGTTTTAATTGGAGTTTGATTTGTTACATAAACAGAATCAATATTTGCGATATTTCCACCCATAATAAACCTTGCATACAACTGTGGAATTTTTGATACGCCATTTGTATCATTCAATGTTACTGATGCAAGGTAAACTCCCGGAGCTAAGTTGTTAGTTGGAATATCTAATGAAAAAAATGTACTAGTAGCTTTTGCAGATACTTTTACAGGCTGACCAATAACATCCACCGTCCCAGGTACTGGATTGAAAGCCTTATCCAAAAAGGATATTTTAGGAGTTAAAGTTGATGAGAATTTTTTAGGATTTATAAAAGTTGCATCAAAAGTTAATCGATCTCCTTGGGTTACGGTCATACCTGTCTGTAAACCTGCTTTAATAATGCCATCACTATTTTCAAGGGTAAGATTTGCGTCTACTGGCAAAAAGATACTACTACCTGATGTAACTTTTATAGGAGAAACAAACCAACCCAAAGATGCAGCATCTTTTGTTATTACACGAACCAAAATACCCACGTGATCCTTATTAGGCAAAACACTTAAATTATAGTTTAATTTTATAGGTAAAGAGCTTTGTCCATCAATGTTCAATGGACCATATTTTTTTCAGCATATGTAACTGTAGCAACATGATCTGAATCATCAAGACCAACAACAGAAACGTTGTAGTAAATATCATTTGCCACGTTTCCACCTTGATTCTTTATTGTAAATGATCCGTTCAAAGTATCCCCTTCTGAGTAGTCTTTTTTATCAAGACTTAAATTAGAAATAAAAACGTTCGGAAGTGCATATAAATCTTTCTGAAATTGAGCAATTTCAGAATCCTGATCTGACGTCGGTTCCGTCTGCGCATTTGCTAATTTCACAAACCCAACTGACAATAAAGCACACACTACCATACCCAAAAAAACTATTTTTTTATAAATGCTCATTTTTTTAAAATTTACTTAATCTAAATAACTATTATAAATAGAGTACCAAAAACTAGACTTAATTAAAATTATAGCATTAAAAATTTTGCCATGCATTTAATACATAGCTTTACTTTTTTAAAAAATCGTCTTTCATTTTAAGACGAACAAATTTATTTAGAAATACTTCTCCACTCCTCTATTTTTTTATGGTCGCCAGAGAGAAGAACCTCTGGAACTTTTAGTTTTTTATCTTTATAAACAATAACTTCTGGACGAGTATAAACATCTGAGCTTGCATTACGACTCTCTTCAAGTGAGTCTATATTTCCAAGAACACCATCGATACGACGAGATACGGCATCCATAATGATCATGGCTGGTAGCTCACCCCCCGTTAAAACAAATGGACCCACTGACAAATCCTCCATTTTAAATACTTTTTTTATACGAGCATCAATACCTTCATATCTTCCACAAACAATAACGATATCTGAAAATTTTTTAGAATAATTATTTGCTATAGTGTTTGTGAACTGTGTTCCGCCTGGAGACAAAAATAAAATCTTAGTAGTTTTAGTATCACTTTTGCTTTTAGTTTTTTTGACCGCTTTTTCTAATGCTTTTATTATTGGTAGCGCTTGCATAACCATACCAGGACCTCCACCATATGGCTTATCATCTATACGAAGATATGGTTTTTCGTGAGTTTTTTGCTTTTTTGTTGGCTTCACAAAATCTCTAGGGTTGTAAAAAAGTGCTCGGATTTTTTTCTCTTTTTGAGCCCTAGCCAAAATAGACTCATTTATATATGAGTCAAAGCTTGCTGGAAATAGTGTGATGATGTGAAAGGTTATCATTTGTTTGTGATGAATATTGTCATGTTTTTCAAACTTTGTAAAGGTGTGGTAGGCAAAAATAAAACCCTACTTAACGAAACATTCGCTACATCCAGGGAGAACTTGAGTCTTCAGGATGTGGGGCGAGTGAGTTAAGTAGGGTTTTATTTTTGTATATTACAACTTTAAATCTGCCATTGCTTCGTCTACTGTTTTGATTGTAGGCTCACGCTTTAGACCACCTTCTGGTTCATTAATTTTTAGGTTTACTCGAGCGTTGTTTTTCATTCCCACAACTCGAAGAAGAGTTCTGATAGCTTTGGCTGTATTTCCTGATCGGCCAATAATCTTGCCCATATCAGCACCATCAACAGTTAGGGTTAAAAGCACCCCCATCTCATCAACTGTTCTGTTTATTTTTACTGAATCTGGTGTATCTACAAGGGCCTTGATAACATAATCCAAAAACTGTGTGTCTAATTCATTCATATTCTATGTTTGTCTATCAATTTATAATTTGCTAATTATAGCATCACTCCGTAAGACGGCAAATGCCCATGCTATTCACATGGGCACCTAATCGTAAGTATTGAAATACTTAGTAAATATTTAGATTAAAATCTATGCTACTACTTCTGGGTTTGTATCAGGAGCTACCTCGGTTGCAGCTTCTGCTGTAACTTCAGATGGAGTTTCAGAAGAAACTTCAACAGGGGCAACCGGAGCTTCCTCTACGGGGGCAGCTTCTACAACAGGTTCAGGTTCTGAAACGGGCGCAACCTCAACTACTGCTTCAACTACCGGTGCTGCAACTGGTGCTGGAGCAACAACAGGAGCTGCTTTTGGCTGAGCTTTTACCTCTACAACAGGCTCTTCTTTCTTTTCAACAGTCTTCTTTGGAAGAACGTTTATTTTTTTACCTGTAATAACATTGTTTGTAATAAGAAGATTGTGAACTGTACCAGATGCCTGAGCTCCCTGGGCTAACCAGTGTTTTGCACGGTCGGCATTGATAATAGTAGATCCTTTTCTGCGAAAATCATGAGAACCAATAGTCTCAAGACTTTTGCCACTTTTTGTACTGTTTTTTGAATCAGTAACTACAAGTCGAAATGTTGGTTCGTGCTTGCGTCCTGTGCGTTGTAATCGTATTTTTAACATTGTCCGCCAATAGTAGCAGATGAATAGATATTGGTCAACGGTCGTGCTATAGTGAGGCGCATAACACAACACACATGAACAAAAAGCTAATAAAACATGCAGAAACCATGAAAGGCATCATAAGTATCAACTCTAAAGGGGCAGGCTTTGTAGCACCACTTGAGGCTGATCAAAAGGTTAATAAAAAGCGTTTAAAAGATGATGATTTGATGATACAACCAGAAATGTTGGGCACAGCCTTCCACGGTGACGAGGTTGAAGCCGAAATCATAGGGAAAAATCGCTACGGCCGCAATGAAGGAAAAATCACTGAAATCACAAAAAGAGCTCGTACAAAATTTGTAGGAACACTCGAAAGCGCAAAAAACGAAAATAATGCAGAAAACGCGCCCTTGAAAAATTCATCCTCTAATTTTTTCCTTGTAGCTGATGATAAAAGAGTTTATGTTGATATTTTTGTCGAGACAGGAAAGGATGAAAAAAACAAACTCATTGAACAAAAAGCAAAAGAAGGTTACAAAGCCCAAATCGAAATAATTGATTGGAAAGGAGAAAATGGTCATCCAACTGGACACATATTAGAAGTACTTGGAAAAAAGGGTGACAACAATGTTGAAATGCATTCAATCGTACTCGAAAAAGGTTTTGAGATTGGTTTTCCAGATGAAGTTATAGCAGAAGCTAATGCTTTAGAAAAAAGTGAGAAGCCTATAAAAGAAAAGGAAATTTCTGAACGTAGAGACATGAGGAATGTTACAACATTCACAATTGACCCTGTAGATGCAAAAGACTTTGATGATGCAATTTCATACCGTGAACTTGGTTGGAATGAAGATCATAAATGTGAAATCATTGAAATCGGTGTTCACATTGCAGATGTGTCTCACTATGTCCGTCCAGGAACAGCACTTGATACTGAAGCACATAAACGAGCTTTTTCTGTATACCTTGTTGATCGTACCATTCCAATGCTCCCTGAAGTTTTGTCTAATGACCTATGTAGTTTAAATCCACACGAAGATAAACTTGCATACTCATCTATTTTTGAGATAAAAAAGCCCACAAACAACCACCACCCCTTAGAAATAGTTTCCAAATGGTTTGGACGTACAGTTATCAACTCAGATCGAAGATTTTCATACGAAGATGCTCAAGGAGTAATTGATGCGAAGCAGGGAGATTTTGTAAAAGAACTTTTGGCTCTGAACGATATTTCCCAAAATCTTCGTAAAGAAAAATTTGATAAAGGTGCTATTGATTTTGAAACATCCGAAGTAAAGTTTCGCTTGGATGAAACTGGTCGCCCTATTGAAGTTTACAAAAAAGAAAGACTTGAAACCCACAAGCTAGTTGAAGAATACATGCTCTTGGCCAACCGTGAAGTAGCTGAGTACATATACAAAGCCACTGAAGACAAGCAAGGTGCTGCAGGTATATATCGTATTCATGATGTGCCGCAAGAAGAAAAAATTGCAGAACTAGCTATATTCCTAAAGGCTATGGGATACGACATAACCCTAACAAAAGGAACAATTTCTTCAAAAGAAATAAATCTTTTACTTAAAAAAATAGAAGGAAAAGCCGAAGAGGCCCTAATCAAAACAGCAACAATCCGATCCATGGCCAAAGCTATTTATTCACCAGTAAATATTGGTCACTTTGGTTTGGCATTTACTTTCTACACACACTTTACATCCCCTATTCGTAGATATGCGGATCTTCTAGTTCATCGTATTTTGCAAAATCATTTAACTGGTGGAAAAATTTCTCAAGATGAATTTGCCAAGTACAAACGAATAGCTGAACAATGTTCTGCCCAAGAAATAAAAGCTGCGGAAGCAGAGCGTACGTCTATCAAGCTCAAACAAGTAGAATATATGAGTGAAAGAGTTGGCCAAATTTTCGAAGGGACAATCTCTGGTGTGACTGAGTGGGGTATGTATGTTGAAGAAAAAAATACTCGATG
The DNA here is from genome assembly GCA_903854195.1 of uncultured bacterium. Classification (GTDB taxonomy): domain Bacteria; phylum Patescibacteriota; class Minisyncoccia; order Phycocordibacterales; family CAINVO01; genus CAINVO01. The sequence goes on from CAINVO010000034.1 coordinate 6,384, forward strand.
CGAAGGTATGGTTCGTCTACGGGATATGAGCGGTGACTACTTCTCACTTGATGAAAAGAAATACGCCATTGTTGGTGAGAAAACAAAAAAAGTTTACTCCCTTGGCGATTCAGTACGATTTAAAGTACTATCCGCTGATATTGAAAGAAAATCACTTGATTATGTTTTAGTTGATTAAGATTTAAAATAATAAAACCCCCGTTGCACCTAAGTGTAACGGGGGTTTTTAAAAGATCCCCTTTCTCTATTTTTTGATTTAAATAACAACTCAAGAAATACTCCCAGAGGCAGCTTCAAGTTGTGTCATAGAAACCGGAACCTGAGTTGGTAAAAATGGAACCAAATCCTTTACGTCATAAAGCTCTAGGCAATTAACATAAAAGGATGGTCTCCCCTCCTCAACGACGGGCACTGACATCATAGGGAGATGCCAGTAAAAACTAACTGGATCCTCCACCGGATGTTCCCATTTTTCTGAAAACTCAGATGGGCAAACTGAACCAACTATTCCTTGAAAAACGACGGCAACTAAGATTTCTGCTTCATCGAATGTCAGTTTGATTGACCCTTCAACCATACGTATTTTGGAAAACACATACGATCTATTTGTCGCCACCACTATCGACACAATAATCAACTCATGTGCCTGCCGCCCATGAAGTGCCATATTTTTTGCAAGAAAATGCAACTTTTTTGGAACATCAAAAGCGTTCATGTAGATTGTTAGTTGTGTCCTGGGTACGTCTTTGGCTTCGGACTTGGCCGATGTGGAATCTCTCGATGCCAGCCTGTTCTTACCCACACACAAAAGGGCTAATGCCGCATTAAATATTTTTTCAAAAATCATTTAGAAAAGTCTAAATGAACTATACCATATTATTTAGCAACTGTCACTGCCTCATCGAAAGCAATCGAGAGGAGTTTTGAAGCACCCTCTTTACCCATAGTCACCCCAAAAATACTGCCGGCTCGAGACATAGTCTCTCTATTATGTGTAATCAAGATAAGTTGAGAATATTTTGCCAAATTTCCAATCATGTCTCCATATTTACGTGAGTTAGCCTCATCAAGCGCAGCATCTGTTTCATCAAGAATAATAAAAGGTGGTGGATTAACTTGAGAAATAGCAAAAAGAAGTGCAATAGATGTAAGGGCGCGTTCCCCGCCTGAAAGCATGACAAGACCTTTTATTTTTTTTCGCGGCAAAGAAACCTCTATATCTACACCTTCTTCTGAGTCTTCTTCCTCTTCCACGTTTGAACTGTCTTCATCACCCAAGTCACCTACTCCTGACAAATCATCCGAAATATTTTCATCATCTAAACGTGCGCGACGTTTACGTTTCTTTTCTTTGACAACAGTAAGTGCCGCATAACCTCCCCCAAACATTAGATTAAAGAAAGAATTAAACTGGTCGTTTATTTTTTTTACTCCAATTTTAAATTCTGTATCGAGTTTCTGTTCGAGTTCCAAAATAAGTTGTTCTAGTGAGCTTGCAGAACTAATAAGATCTTCCAGTTCTTTTGCAAGAAAATTATCACGTTCCTTTGCCTCTTGAAACTCCTTCATTGTTTCATCCGTACTACCTACGCCCGCCTCCTCTAGACGAATCTTAATTTTTTCCAACGCTCGACGCCTCTCTATCTGTAAGTGTCTATCTTCATTTAAAATTTCCGAAAACTCCGAAGCACCAAGATCTATACGCTCATAATTCATTGATTCTCTACCAGCAATAAAAGCAGCCTCTCCAAGCTCACGTTTAAAGTCTTCTTCCTCAATTGCAATTTTTTCCTCACGTACTTTTAGTGCCTGTACTACAACGTACAACTCATTCTGCCGGCTCATAATTTTCAAAATAGCTTTCTCGGCTTCTACATTTTTATCTTTTCCACGCTCAATTTCGAGCTTTATAGAATTATACGCCTCCCCTGCCTCACGCTCTTCTTCTCTAATTGTTGAAATTTTTATCTCCACCAAAACTTTCTCTTCTTCTAGTTTTGAAAGTTCAATTTCATACTCATTATTTTCTGGGACTTCATCTTGTTCGTGATGTCTTTTAATAAAACTCCCCAAAATTTCTCTAACCGACGCAAGTAAATTTTTTACAATAGATGAATCCTCTCCTCGATCAACCGATTGATCGATCTCACTGAGTTTACCTTCCACATCTTTAGACAAACTCTCAACATCTCGCAAATAAACTGTACGATTATTTTCTCTGACCAACTCGTCACTTTTTTTTGCTATGGCACGTTTTAGATATGAAATTTCTCCTTCGATTCGTCCGAGCTCTCGTGTGGTTCCATCCTTTGCAGAACGTATAGACTGAACTCTTGACTCAAGAGAAATAAGCTCGGGACTACGTGAGTCTTGTTGTGAGGTTTCAGCAATAGTTTTTTTCAAAATTTCGAGTTCCTCCGCAAGCTGAGCAAGCTCATGATGAGGCTCCTTTTTTTCATCAGAAATAACAGCTTTTTCTTTTAGAATATACGCATCTTCACGTCTAAAATATTCCTTATACAAAGCAACAAGTTCAAGCTTCATAGCCATAGCTCTTTCTATTTTTTCAACTTGTTTCTTTAGAAATTTTATATGTGGAGCAAGTTCACGTCTAAGTGATTCAACTTGCTTCACGTTCTCACGAGTCTTTTCTAACTTTTTTAAACTCTCTTCTTTTTTATATTGGTAAAGCTTTAGACCAAGAGCATCCTCAATCATAGATCGCCTTTCACGAATGTTTGAATTTAACATCTTGTCTGCCTCGCCTTGAGAAATAATATGATGTCCTGAGGCGCCAATATGAGCAGAAGCCAGGAGTTCAATGACATCACGCAAACGAACAGAACTACCATTTATTAAATATTCATTAATACCATCTCTATGAACAACACGCTCGATAGTTACTTCATCAAAATCAATATTTATCATTCGTCGACTATTATCAAATGTCACTTTTACCGATGCTCTATTAGCTCTCCCTCCCTCCCCTGCACCATTAAAAATTAGGTCCTCACCCTTTTTACCACGCAATGATTTTATAGATTGTTCCCCCAAGACAAAACGAAAAGCCTCGGCAATGTTTGATTTGCCTGAACCATTAGGACCAACTATGGCAGAGATTGGTGAACCAAAAACCAATTCGCTTTTTTTTGCAAAAGATTTGAAACCAGCAATGTCTAGAGACTTGAGATACATGTTTAATATATTATCAAAATTTCATGAAATCTCCCAGCAATAAGATAAGGAGTGTCTCTTGAACGGGTTAGGTTTTACGCTTAGTGAAAGAGACACTTCTTATCTGGCTACCAACTCATTTTATCAAGTGCCTTGCGAGCTGCTTCTTGTTCAGCTTCTTGTTTTGATTTTCCACTACCTTCAATAATTTTTTCGTCGTTTACAAAAAGCCCAATAGTAAATTGTTTGTTATGATCTGGACCTGTCTCGCGTACAGTTTTATACAAAGGAGTTGCTCCAAGTTTTTCTTGTGCCTTTTCCTGAAATAAACTTTTAGAATCTATGAAAAGTCTTTTTTCTATAATGTCTTCTATCAAATTAAAAAGTTGGCTGCCAATAAAATCTCGAGCTGCGTCATATCCCTGATCAAGATAAATTGCACCGATAACTGCTTCAAAAGTATTTGCGAGGATATAAAGTCTAGCGCGTCCTGTATCTTTGGCCTCACCACGAGACAAAAGTAAAAGATCATTCATTCCAATTTTTTCCGCTGCAATAGCGAGAGTATTTGCATTCACAAGTGACGAGCGGAATGCCGTGAGCTCACCCTCAGGCTTTGTCTCATACTTACCAAAAAGATAATCAGTAACCACAAGCTCTAGCACGGCATCACCCAAAAATTCTAGACGTTCATTGTGCTCAAGTTTAAGCTGTTTATTCTCATTTATATAGGAACGATGAATAAAGGCCTGTTTTAATAGGTCTTTATTTTTGAATGTTGTTTTGATATTTTTCTGAAAAACTGATAGGTCCATGGTAGTTGTGAAATAGGGCTACTTATTAGGTTTCTCGGCAAGCAAAATGTTTATAGCTTTAGTCACTATTGGCAGGATATCATTATAAAAATTAAGGTCAAGGATCTCTTTAAGATTGAACCATTTGGCATCGTCCAGCCCGCCTGAAGATTCCAACTTTAATTCAACATATTCTGCTTGCCCTAAAAAGTATGTAACCTGTTTACGAAGCTTACCTTTTTCAGGGTGAGTAGCGATATATTCATTTTTTGCGAGTTCATCTCTGATTTTGATATCCAAACCAATCTCTTCTTTAATTTCTCGCATAGTTCCCTCTTCAACATTTTCACCTGGCTCTAATCTACCTTTTGAAAGGGTCCAATGTCCGAACACATCATGAACCATGGCAAGATAAATCTGATTCTCGTGACGGGCATAAACAACAGATCCTCCAAGTACTTCAATAGGCATTTCTTCATACGGAATATCTTTTCTAAATTTTTTCTTTTTTGAAACCTCATCTTTTCCTGGTTCACCCATTTCCTTGTAAACTGCACCAAGCACTCCGTTTACAAATTTTCCAGATGTATCTCCTCCGAAAGTCTTTGCAAGTTCGATTGCCTCATTTATTGCAACCTTCGCAGGGACTTCTTTTTTATCAGCAAAAAGAAGCTCATACAAGCCAATACGAAGAATATTTCTATCTGCAATTGCAATTTTATCAATAGGCCACTCAGGAGCTGCCTTTTCTATAATAGTGTCTAATTCTGAACGCTTCTTTAAAATATTTTGAACTAGCGTCCTCATGAATGAAAAATCTCCCATACCGGGAGCGAACTCTTCGGCATTACGAGTAAAAATAGTCTCAATTTCAGAGTCAGGACGACTTGAAAAATCCCACTCAAAGAGTGATTGGAGAGCAATACTTCGTGAAAGATGCCTGTTTGCCATGTTTTGTATTAAGAACTTTAACCAACAACTGACTTATTTACCATCGAAACCAAATTTTATGAAAATTTACTAGTGTTAGCTAGTGACCGACTGAACATTAAAAACTATCTACCTTCTGCTGTCTTTATTTTTGCAGCTTTTTTATTGGCCTTTGCAAGAATATCTACAACAACTTTACCTTTGTATGTACCGCATTTTGGGCACATAACATGCTTTTCACGTGGGTTTCCACATTTTTCACACAGAGTAAAAGAAGCGCTAGCTAAAGCGTGATGAGATCGGCGGCTGCCGGTCTGTCCTCGATTGTGTCGCATGTGATTTACCATAGGCAATAATCTATCATATTCATATAAAATTCGCAAGAATGTACACCTATCTACTCCATTTACCGCACAAAAACACAACTAAATCACAAACAACAGCTCCCCCGACATTTTTAAAATTCTAACAAAAAAACACCCAAAGGTAGTGGAGCAATAAACTGCTTCCAGACCTTTGGGTGTGTTAAGTTAGCGAACTTTGTTCTTTGACTATCCGATAAGTTGTGAAAACTTTATCTGATAGTCAACCAATACTTCTTTGTAGTTCTTGCGAACCTCAGCGTCCTCAATCGTGAGGAGTTGCAGGGTATTTAACCCAGCCTTGATGTGATGCTGAATATTCTTCTGCGATCGCGGGGCTGAAGTCAGCCAGGTAAGGAGAAGATCATTCACTTCAACCCAGGTTGGTGCACCGAGAATGTCTCCATCCTTAAGTGCGACTTTTTCTACGTTGCGGACTTTTCCGCGAACCAGGTCGTTGATGAAGAAGACTTTGTGATGCCACCCAGGCTTCTGCAAATCTCCCCGGGAGCTAAAGTAGTGAACAGGGCGCGGCCGAATTTCGACCGACATCCTGTGATCATTTGCAACTTCCCAGAACATGATTCGGTGAGCGGTCCGAGCTGGAAGCTCACCTTCCTCAACACTTCCCCCAGGAAATCGGATTGTTTTTCGGTTGACGTCCCCAAGCGGCGAATACGCCTGCACAAGGAAATAAACCTTTCCATCTTTTTTACTGTAGGTAACAACTCCGCACCATCCGGAATCCTTAGGGTCCATCCTTACGTCAGGAGTGGAACTAAAAGTCATTTCTGCAAATGAGCTTTTAGAAAATGAGAGATTGTCTCCCTCACCTGCGTCAGAACCATCGGCCGACGAGCCTAAAGTTTTTTCAAGCTCCGGCTTCCCGACCTCGTGCCCCCTCCGAATCCTCGAAAGGTTGGCCTGGGTTGGATCAAACACAAACGTACTAGCGCCACTCTCAAAGCGGCGACTATTATCAGTACGATGACTACCTTGTCCTTTTCGGCCGTCACGATTCGAATCGTGTTTCCGAAATTTCGTGTGTTCTGAACCTTTGTTCCTTCCACCACCGAGATCACGAGGGTCAAACGATTCCTCGTCTACAATTCTGCTTGCCTTTTTCATTAAAAATATCCCCTTTAGTTATAGGTATATTGTTTTTCTCAAAGATCACCTCTGGCCCATCTGGGCCGCCATTTCTTCAAGACTCTACCTACAATTGTATCACAATATTCAAAAATAGTCAATAATTCTTAGACGGTAAAACCATCATCAAAAACAATTAGGCAAAACAAAAAGCGGTCACACACAGGGGTGTGACCGCTCTACAACTGTCTTGTAACCAGGTGGTTTCAGGTTGTTTGTGGCTTATAAAAGCTCTGACCCCTGTTTAAAAAGAACTGTAACTGCGCCCTGAAGAGCTTGAGCAAAAACAAGTGACGATGGACTCCAAGCCTGACACCTATGTTGGGTATCGAGACTTACCATTGACTCCCTTTTCGCAATTTCTACAAGCTGTTCTGGACTTAACATCTGACTTTCGGAAAGATGATCCTCTTCAATTTCGCGTTCCATCCCCAATACCAAGAGACCTACACCTACGTCCATTGTTTCGGCTTCGCGGCAAATGTTAATCAAGTTTGATTTTGCTGCTATAAAAAGCCTCGTGCAAGAAGTCTCATTATTTCTGTCGGACCTTGTCGGATTCCAGGAACAAGAATGTTCTACCTGCCACTGAAGCAGTTTTCTTATTTTCCCAGAATCAGCAGTCCTATTTTTAAGACCTATTTCCTCAAGAAACCCGCAAAGAAAGGCTCTTGAGAAAACACAACTAGAGGATTTCATACTGGCCCCTCCTTTCATTTTTTTAAAAATCTACCTATTTTTTATCACGTTTAGTTAAAAAAGTCAAACGATGTTCTGGATTTAAGCCGTTTTTATCGATAGCCTTCATGTGAGCCATAGTTCCATACCCTTTATGTTTTTCAAAGCCATATAATAGATATTTCTTTGATAAGGACACCATCAGGTTATCTCTATCAACTTTCGCAAGGATTGAGGCTAAAGCTATAACAGGTTCACTGTTATCACCCCTGATAATAGTCTTTTGTTTTTTAAAAATATCTGGGGCAACTAAACCACCATCAAGCAGAACCTGAATCAAATCAAAAACATCCTCAGGTTTTTTATTTTCATCATTTTTTACAACTCTTTCAGTCACATTGTTTATAGATTTTTCTAGTGCCTTTCTTATAGACGGAACAATCCCAATTTTATCTATTACACTTGCTTCTATATGGGTCACTGAAAAATATAAATTTTTTGCAATATTTTTATCAACTTGATTTGATTCAAAATTTTCTTTAATAAAATTTGATATTTTTTCCCTTTTTGTTGGTGTCATTTTTTTGCTATCTCTAAGACCCATTTTTATAAGCTCATCGAAATTAAAATTTTCAATATTTATCATGACAGCACAAACTGTTACAGGTCCAGCAACTGGCCCCCTACCCACCTCGTCTATGCCAATTAGCCATTTAATATCCTTAGAAATTTTTGTCTGATTTGCAGAATTTTCAGAAATGTTTTTTAAATTTTTTTTCATCCCTTTGATTGTAGCAGATGGATAATTAATCGGATATAATGCAAAGATAAATAAAATCTAAAAATCTCTTAAACACCTCAAAACTCCAAAATGTCCAAGTTTATCCACCTACATACACACAGTCACTACAGTCTACTGAGTGCCTTACCCAAGATACCCGAGCTAGTAAAAGCTGCAAAAAATGACGGAATGAAAGCTCTTGCGCTCACAGATAACGGCAACATGTACGGTGCGATTGAGTTTTACAAGGAATGTAAAAAGAAAGAAATAAATCCGATCATTGGTGTAGATTTTTATGTTGCGGCACGCACCAGACATGACAAAGAGGGTCGCCTAGATAGTCGACACAGTCGTATTGTGATGCTTGCAAAAGACATTGAAGGCTACAGAAGCTTAATCAAACTAGTCACAACCTCTAACCTTGAAGGTTTTTATTACAAACCACGCATCGACAAAGAACTTATTGAAAAACACTCCGCGGGACTTATTTGTATTTCGTTATCCTTTAGTGGCGATATTGCTCAAGCTGTAAAAATGGATGATTTTGATAAGGACAAGGAACTGATTGCATGGTATAAAAAAATATTCAAAGATGATTTTTATATTGAGATCACACACCATCCAGAACTAGAAGGGCATCAAGAGAAAATGAAAAAACTTGTTGCTCTTGCGCGAGAAACTGATACTCAAATAGTTGCCGCACAAGATGTGTATTATCTAAATCCTGAAGACCAAAAAGCACGTGACACCCTTGTGTCCGTACAAAATGATTTTGGTGGAGGAAAAGCTTCAGGTGCAGCTGGTGCCGGAAACACAGGAGGAAACGGCACGCGCGGAGGGTTTGGAAATGACCAAGCTGACTTTTCTTTTATTAATGGAAAAACGGCTGACAAATATTTTATTGAAGAAGATGGTATTCCAGACGCCATAGAAAATTGCGAAAAAATTGCTCAGAAATGTAACTTGGAAATAACTCTTGGCAAATGGCTATTCGCCAACTTCGAACTCCCTGCAGGACAAACAGCTGATCAAGTGTTAAACGATATCGTATACGCGGGTATAGAAAGAAGAGGTATCGAACGCACTCAGGTGGTCCTAGACCGCGTAGAATACGAACTCAAGGTCATCAGAGACAAAGGATATGCACCTTACTTTCTAACTGTGGCCGATCTTCTTAAATATGCACATGAAAACGGTATTCTTACAAACATTCGAGGATCTGTGGCCGGGTCCATGGTCACTTACCTTTCATATATTACCAACATCAATCCAATTGAGTTTATGCTACCTTTCGAGCGTTTCCTCAACCCTCTCCGTCCATCTGCTCCCGATATCGATATGGACTTTGCCGACAACCGACGTGACGAAATGATTGAGTACGCACGGAAAAAATATGGCCGCGACAAGGTTGCTCAAATTGGAACATTCGGAACCATGATGGCACGTGGCTCCGTACGTGATGTTACCCGAGCACTTGGTTTTCCTTATGCTCTTGGTGACCGTCTTTCAAAACTCATACCTATGGGTTCACAAGGTTTTCCAATGACACTAGAAAAGGCTCTTGAAATAACACCCGAGCTTGAGAAAGCCTACAAACAAGAGAAAGATGCACATGAGATTATAGACATGGCAAAAAAAATTGAAGGCTGTGCAAGACACATTTCTGTGCATGCTGCAGGTGTCGTTATTTCTCCTGTACCACTTACTGATCTAGTACCACTCCAATACGACACCAAAGGTGATGAGAAAATTATCACCCAGTACGACATGTACTCAGTAGATGAAAACAATGTTGGACTTTTGAAGTTTGACTTTCTTGGTATCAAAAACCTTTCTATTCTTGCAAATGCCATTGCCCTTGTAAAAAAAATTGAAGATGTAGAAGTAAACTTAGAACGAGTACCCATTGATGATTTAAAAACTTTCCAAATGCTAGCAAAGGGTGAAACTGAAGGAGTCTTTCAGCTCAACGGTTCAGGAATGACACGTGCACTAGTCGACCTCAAACCAACAAGTATTCATGATATCAACGTGATGGTGGCGCTCTATCGTCCAGGACCGATGGACACAATCGAAGAATACACCGCACGTAAACACGGTAAAAAACGTGTTACATATTACCATCCAAAAATGAAAAAGTTTCTGGAAAGAACATTCGGACTACTTGTATATCAAGATGACCTTTTGTACACGGCGCTTGAACTTGCTGGATACAACTGGGAAACCGTAGATAAGTTTCGTAAGGCTATTGGTAAAAAAATTCCAGAGGAAATGGCAAAGCAACATGAAATTTTCGTAAAGGGATGTATAGAGTTCAGTGCCATGTCAAAAAAGGACGCTGAAACTATTTGGAAACTTTTTGAACCGTTCCAAGGATATGGTTTCAACAAAGCACACGCTGCGAGTTATGGACTTTTGGCATATCAGACCGGCTACATGAAAGCCAATTTCCCTGCTATTTATATGGCCGCTGTACTTACCGCTGATGCTGGAGATGTAGAAAAAATTGGAGCCTTTATTGCTGAGTGTAAGCGCATGAAAATTCCGGTACTTCCTCCAGACATAAACGAAAGCTTCCGAGATTTTACAGTTATCAAATCTGAAACTGAAACTTTCGAAGAAACCCAACCCGATGGATCAATTATAATAAAACCACTCGAAAAAATTCGCTTTGGTCTTTTGACTATTAAAAATTTTGGAGAAAGTATTGGAAATGTCATCATCGAAGAACGCAAAAGGGGTGGACACTTCAAATCTCTAGAGGATTTTTTAAACCGAATAAAAGATCGAAACTTAAACAAAAAATCTCTAGAGGCACTCATAAAAGCCGGGGCTATGGATGCCTTTGGTGACCGTGGAGTGATGCTTGCAAATTCTGAGGATCTGCTCGAATACAACAAAGAAACACACAAGGCTCCAGCCAATCAAGATTCACTTTTTGCATCAATTCAGTCCGCTGATTCCAATGAGAACCTCCCCTCTCTTCGTCTCAAAGAAGCACCAAATGCCACACCATCAGAAAAACTTAACTGGGAAAAAGAACTACTTGGTTTGTATATTTCCGGACATCCATTAGACAAATATCGTCAAATACTCGACAAGAGGGATGTCAATATTTCAAAAATAAAAGGTGAATCTGCTGGAGGATTTGGACCAGGAATAAAAGAAGATAGTGAAATAGTTATTGGAGTAATCATCGAAGAAGTACGCGAAATTCTAACAAAGAAAGATCAGTCACGTATGTTATTTATCAGAATTGCTGATTTTACAGGATCAATCGAAGCGGTAGTTTTTCCACGAACATTTGCTGAATTTAAAAATACTTTTGTTACTGACCGATGTGTTGCAATCAAAGGAAAAGTATCAGACCGCAATGGAGAAAAGAGTGTAATCGTAGAGAGTGTGAAAGTCTTGCAATAAAAATAATAAAACACCTTTTAGAGGGGCTCACGGAGGCCGACGGGCCGAGTGTGAAGGAAAAAGTCAGCAGACTTTTTACCTGTACCCTATAAAAGGTGTTTTATTATTTTTAATGTAGAACTATTACGCTATCAAACCACGATTCTTCATGTTCTCAATTTTAAACTGAGCAGCAAGACTTTGAGAATTTGATGTTGAAACATTTCCAGCAAGTTGAGCTTTGCGATTCTTACGTGCAATGAATATGTAAGTCATGAATGCACTCCACATTAGAAGTCCTAGGATAAATAGACCAACTTTCAAGTTGAAACTAATACCAGTTGCGGGCACTTGATTTAGAAAGACACCAGCGACAGGAGTACCATTAGTAGGTGTGATATCACGAGTGACAGTTACACCAGCAGTGTTAATGTTTCCAACATTTGTGTTACAACTTCGAGAGATGGACTGACCATCTGTAGATGTGATAGTAACTGTTGCTGTTTTGTATCCAGCTGTTGCATACATACCTGTAATACTTTGACCATTTCCATAAAGGTTATCTGATCCTGTCCAAGAATAACTGAATGATCCGCTTCCACCTGATGCAGTTGCTGACCAAGTTACTGGAGTATTAATTCCACTTCCTGTGTAAGAAACTACACAAGATCCACTCATTGCTGAATAGTTTGTAGCATTATTTCCATAATATCCATTTGGATAGTAAACACCATTGTTGTAATAGTTAACGGCTAACTGATTATTACTATTGTTTCCATTATTATTGTTATTGTTTGAAACTATTGTTGTATTGTTTGTACTCCCAGAAGTTGTTCTTTGTGGAATATAAACGTAGTGACTTGCCTGAGGCATATAAGTGTAACCACCGCCTGTAGAATATCCACCATTGTATGAGTAACCATGTGAAGCACATGATGAACAAGAAGATCCTGAACTATATGAACTAGTTGGTACGTATGTATCGTAGTTGGAAGTTCCTGAATATGAAGGGGTGTATGTATGTGTATGTATCGTAATTTGATGTACCAGAACTTGAGGGAGTATATGTGTAAGTATCATAGTTGGATGTACCTGAACTTGATGGAGTGTAAGTATCATAGTTGGATGTACCTGTATCATATGTATCGTAGTTGGAAGTTCCAGTATCAAAAGTATCATAATTAGATGTACCGTAATCTACTGAATCCCCTCCACCAGCATAAACTTTTACAGACAACCCGACAAAAACAATTGAAAACACCATTATTACTGTAGTGATTTGAATTATTTTATTTAGTATATTTTTCATAAATTTTTCGTTAATGTTTAACCGTCAAATAGAATATCTCTTAAAATTATTTATTGATTACATTATATACTATATATTAAATAAAGTCAATAGTTATTTAATTAAAAAGGGCAGCCGTCGTATTGACGTCTGCCCTTCTTCCACATCCTTATACTTACTGAATGTAGGTTGAGAACCATTCGGTTCCGCGATTCCGTGACACCCTGACCGATTTCCAGTCAGGCCCATACTTGTTGATTACCGACTGAGGTAATGCGCAGTCTGCCATAATCCCACCATTGTGACCAACTAACGCCGTCACCATGCGAGGACCTTCACCCTCGATGTTCAATGTGAGTCTGGCAGTTGTGAAGCCGCCATCGTATTTTGGGGCCAAAGTCCCCGCATTGACCATTGTCATCCTCGGCTTGGCCACCAGTCTTTCGACATTGGGCCGTCCGGGGGGGAGAACTTCTGGTTGCTGGCGATCGTCATCAACCCCAACTCCGACGAACTGCCGGTCATCGATAACCTTCCTTTGGGGAAGATCGGCGATTGCTGAGTAGGCGTAGAGCCCTGCCCAAAGAACCAGCATCAAACCGAGAAGCACCAATACCAGCACTCCAAACCCTTCCAGTACTTGACGGAGCGTTGTCCGACGAGTCGTTGTTGTGGTTGTCCGTGTTGCCCGAGGGGCAGACGGTGGAGGTGTTCCTAGATCTGGCATCGTGTTGTGCACATGCACAACAACGGGTTGCTGAGCGGCTGCTGCTTGACCTTGCGGGCGAGGAGTAGCTGCTGCGGCTGGTGTTGCAGGAGTTCCGGCAGCGGGTGCTGTTGGAACGTTTGTTGCGGCGGCGGGAGCGTTTGCACGACCACCACCACGACGAGGATTATTTCCAGTTGCCATTATCATTTGCGCCGTTATCGGGCGACTTGGTTTGTGCTTTCGCACTTTGTTTTAAAGGAGCGTTAGTTGGTGACCCTATTGGTCGTACTTGTTATTTTCCAATCTAACTATGCTACTATTATAGCACAATACATACTTTTGTCAAGCGATTATAAAGTGCTATGACTGTTACATTTGAGACCAATTTTACAGCCTATATTATAGGGCTTTTATCAACAAAGTCAGCTTGTACAACATAGCGATCCGTTTTTTTACCAAAACTATCACACGTCGAAAGTGTAAGCATAGGGCTAGTTTTATCAAAGTCTACCCAAGAATTATTCTCATTTTGCAAAACTACAGTTCGCACCTTATATACATAATGTGTGCTACTTGAATAAACATCTATAATATCGCCGGCTGCAAGCTTATCTAATCCATTAAAAGCCTTGTAAGCTTTATTATTTACGATTTTAAAACCTGTACTATGTCCAAATAGAAACATATTTCCTGATCCTGGAGTGCCAGACCCTGGGTAATGAACAACGCCTTTTGAAAGCTCTTGGTCCAAGTAGTCAACATCAGTAGTGTTTGGGTTACGGACAACAATATCAGTTCCTGATTTAATAATCACAACCCGAAGAGGAATATCACCTACTTGTATTTTTTGGGCCTTATTCTGAGCATTATTTAATACATTTTGGTCTGTAGTTGTGGTAACAGAATTATCCCCTTTTATCACAGAAAGTGACCATGCGTTCAAATTATCAAAAAAGTTAGTGGAAGTATCTTCTTGAAACTCACTTGGAACAAACCCAATTATATACAGGACTGTAAAGCTTAAAATAAAAATCGGAATAAAGAAAAGTCCGAATTGAAACTCTGGATATTTTAAAAGATGTTTCCAAATTGTCCTTATTTTACTATCCTTGTTGTTACTCATATTAGTTGACATTTTAACCGATTATGATATAATACTGTGTAAATAATAACTATACAAATTTATGGAAACTAACAAATCATCCGGCGCTCGCACATTAGTTCGTGCCATCATTATAGCAGGAATTCTCATCATTCTCTTGGTGATGAGTTATGCTGTGATTAAAATCGTACCAAAAGCATTTTCAACTTTGGCTTCTGCCAATATTTCTCTAGGTACACTGTTTTCTCCAAAAGGCGCAGCGACTTCAACAAACGCAATTGCAACTAGCACAACATCAGTTAAAAATAATGGAATAAGTGGTCCTGGTGGATTTACAGTTATTTCAACAAGTACTCAGGCAACAACAACTACAAAAAATACTTCAAGCTACAACAATCAAAGTAGCAACACTTATGTAAACCATCCTGTAGTTCAGAACGGCTTACCAGATCTTGCAATTGCAATAACTTCAAAGGGTATCCAAGATCCTACAACTGGAAAATTTATTGAGACCAATAACGTCCAGCCAAATGATCGTGTGATTATAAATTTTATTGTAACAAACCAAGGTTCTCGTGCATCAGGGTCATGGACTCTACGCGCTCAACTTCCAGCATATGATGCCGCTGATCGTCTAAAAACAATTAATGGTGTATCTATCCCAGCAGGGCAAGCTATTAGTGGCCAAGTATATTTTGACCGCGTGCAGATTGCTGGCAACAATAATGTCATTTTGACAATCGATCCAAATGGCTCAATTTCAGAATCAGACAAATCAAACAATGTCGCTCAGGTTGTAATCACTTCAACAGGAACAAACACAGGTACTACTTATACTACTGGAACTATTACAAACGGTTCCCTATCAGACCTAAGCGTAAATATTATTGCAACAGGTATTCTTGATTCAAGTAATAATTTTGTACAGACAACTCCTCGATCCGGTCAGCGCCCAGCTGTACGTTTCCAAGTGGTGAACAATGGCGGAAGTGATACTGGAACATGGTACTTCAACGCTTTCATGTCTGGTCAAACATCGTATACTTCCGACCCTCAACCAACTCTAGGTGCTGGTCAAAAATTCATCTACACTATTGGATTCAACTCTGTAAATTACGGAACAAATGCAATCACAATAAACGTAGATCCTACAAACATTGTTCGAGAATCAAATGAAGGAAATAACACCGCAAGTGCAAGTGTTTATGTTGGGAACTAGTTAGTATATAAAACACAAAAAACACCTTTTATCGGGTACAGGTAAAAAGTCTGCTGACTTTTTCCTTCACTCTCGCGCGGTCGCGCTCCGAGGGCCCCTCTAAAAGGTGTTTTTGTATTTTATATAACTACCTAAGTAAAACCCACAGTTACTCAACGGTGTTGAACTTTCGGGGTGGTTTTTTATTTGAGAAAATTGAAAGTATTAATGATGTTAAATAAAATACTAAATGTTTCTTTTTGGAGACTTGCAAGGCTCGACGGAGCGAGCACGAGGAAAATCCTAGTAAGGATTTATCCGTACTCCAAAAAGAAACATTTAGTATTTTATTTAGATATCAATACTTGCTAACTTTGCATTCGACTGAATAAATGACTTTCGTGAAGGCACGTCATTACCCATCAAAATATCGATAACCTTATCGGCTTCAGCACCGTCAGCAATAGTAACGCGCTTCAATACTCTTTTTTCAATATCCATAGTTGTTTCTCCAAGCTCATCAGCGTTCATTTCTCCAAGACCTTTGTATCGTTGAACGTGAATCTTACTTTTCTTTGCTTCAGATGCAGCATCTTTTCCTTTAGCACCTTTTCCTTTTGCTGTTTTTTCAGAATCTTCTTCATTTACACTTTCTTCTGTTTCCTCATTTTCGTTTTGATTATCTGAGTCTTGATCACCTTCTTCAATTTCTTGTATTTCGTTTGCATCAACACCTTCTTGTTTAAAATATTTTGAAAGTTCTTCATCACTGTAGAAATAGTGTACGTCTTTTCCTTTCTTCACTTTGAAAAGTGGAGGTTGAGCAATATACACATGACCTGCGTCTATAAGTGGGCGGAAATATCTGTAGAAAAGTGTAAGTAGGAGTGTACGAATATGGGCGCCGTCAACATCGGCATCTGTAGCAATGATAAGTTTGTGGTATCGAAGCTTTGTAATATCAAATGTATCTCCAATAGCGGTACCGAAAGCAACCACTAGATTTTTAATTT
Source organism: uncultured bacterium (assembly GCA_903854195.1). Lineage (GTDB taxonomy): Bacteria > Patescibacteriota > Minisyncoccia > Phycocordibacterales > CAINVO01 > CAINVO01. Next base: position 22,961 of record CAINVO010000034.1, read on the forward strand.
GTTCTGATGCTAACATTTTATCAAGGCGGGCTCGCTCGATGTTTAGAATCTTTCCTCTCAAAGGAAGCACGGCCTGAGTACGACGATCGCGTCCCATTTTCGCTGTACCTCCAGCAGAATCTCCCTCTACAATAAATAGCTCTGATTCCTCAGCTCTTTTACTCTGACAATCCGCAAGCTTTCCAGGAAGAGTCATGCCTTCAAGAGCTCCCTTTCTAAGAACTGAGTCCTTTGCGGCTTTTGCAGCCTTTCGGGCACGCATTGCAAGCAAACCTTTGTTTATGATTGCTTTAGCGTCCTCTGGATTTTCCTCGAAAAACTCTGCGAAGGCTTCGCCGAAAGCAGCAGATGTTGCACCTTGTGCCTCCGTAGATCCAAGCTTAGCTTTTGTTTGTCCTTCAAACTGAATATCAGGCATCTTTACAGAAACCACAGCCACAAGACCTTCCTGCACATCATCACCAGTCAAAGTATCTTCATTATCTTTGATAATGTTATTTTTCTTGGCGTATGAGTTAATGGTACGAGTCAGAGCTGTTTTAAAACCGGCAATGTGAGTACCACCTTCACTGTTGTAAGTGTTGTTAGCGAAAGCCACAATCTTTGGGTTGATATCATCTACGTACTGTAGAGCAACCTCAACACCAACGTCTTTTGCGTGATTAGCTTCTTCACCATTACTACCTGTTGCGAGAACTTCTTTTTCTACATAGAAAATATTTTTATGAATTGGCTTTTGAGTGTGATTGTAAAAGGCAACAAGTGATCGAAGACCTCCTTCAAAATAAAAAGTCATTTCTGGCACATCAATGCACTCCTCTTGGAAACTATCCTTTAAGTAGAAAGAAGATTCATCTAGCAAACTTTTTGCAAGATGCTTTTGATTTTTTTCATCAAGACCTCTTGCATCTAGAATATTTATTTGCAAACCTTTTACAAGATATGCTTGCTGGCGCAAATGAGCAATTATTTTTGCCCACTCAAAAACGATACCTTCCTTGAAGATTTCTGCATCGGCTTTAAACAAAACGATTGACCCATGAGCTTTTGTTTTACCAACCTGTTTTACTTTGTATTGAGGTATACCAATCTTATATTCCTGGGCATAGATTCCACCATCTTTATGAACCGTAACTTTTGTATGAACTGACAGCGCATTTACAACTGAAGCTCCCACTCCATGCAAACCTCCAGAGACTTTGTATCCATCACCACCGAACTTTCCTCCGGCGTGAAGTGTAGTCATAATAGTTTCAAGAGCTGAAACTTTTGTTTTTGAATGCATGTCAACAGGAATTCCTCGTCCGTTGTCTACTACTCTAATGTATCCATCAGGAAGAAGTGCAACTTCAATACGGTTACAAAAACCACCCATGGCTTCATCACGTGAGTTGTCGAATATTTCCCAGATCAAATGATGCAGACCATCCGGTCCTGTTGTACCAATATACATTCCAGGTCGCTTTCTTACAGGCTCTAGACCTTCAAGAACTGTAATAGAATCTGCTCCGTAACTACTAGCTTTTTTTATTGTTTTTTCGTCTTCTTTTTTTGCCATAAAAATAAAAAGCATTAAGGCTTTATTGGGCAAAGTATACCAAATTGAGCCTAAAACTGCTAGGAAAGAAGGGTTGCGATTTAGCTAAAATTGGGGTATAATAGCCTCTATAAATATGGACATCTCGATAGTGCCAATTTTGGCAACAATCACGGGTAGTGTGACATATGTAGCCCTATTTGGGGCCCTATATTTTCAGGTTTTTCTTCTAATTACTTTTATAGAAAAAAGAAAGACATTTAGAGCGGAGGAACATTTTCTAGATAAAAGAAACAGTGACAAGAAGCTTGGAATTTCAAATGAATCTTTAGACTACCCAAGCGCAACAGTTATTGTCCCCTGCTTTAACGAGGAGAAGACAGTCGAAGGAACAATTAGATCATTACTCCAATTGGATTATCCAAAAGATAAACTAAAAATACTTATAATAAATGACGGCAGTAAGGATAATACTGGAAAAGTAATAGATACATTTTCAGGAAATCCTCAGATTGAAATCTACCACAAAGAAAACGGCGGAAAATACACGGCACTAAACTTTGGCCTTTCGAAAACTCATACAGAAATAGTTGGATGTTTGGATGCTGACTCTTATGCTGATTCACAAGCTCTTAAGATTATTGCTTCATATTTTGATGACAAAAGTGTTATGGCAGTTACACCTTCAGTTGTAATTAATCACTCTAGAAATGTTTTACGACAAATTCAAAAGGCCGAGTATAATCTCGGTATTTTTGTTAGAAAGGTTTTAGGAATGATTGATGCAATTCATGTTACTCCTGGGCCATTTTCTTTCTTTCGCCGTGAAGTTTTTGAAATTATTGGGAACTATAAACATGCTCATAACACAGAAGACCTAGAAGTTGCATTTCGTATGCAGAAGCATCACATGAAAATAGTAAACGCACACAAAGCCTTTGTTTATACAGTTGGACCAAACACTGTAAAAAAACTTTACAGACAACGTGTGAGATGGACTAGTGGGTTTCTTGCAAACCTCGTGGACTACAGAGAAATGATCTTTAAGAAAAAATATGGTGATCTTGGTATGCTCATACTTCCTATGACTATTTTTACAATAGGCACAACACTGATTGTAATTGGTCTATCAATAATAAATTTTGTGATATCACTCCACAAGGAATTTGTTAAGTTAGAATCCGTTGGTATGCAACTAAAAATGCCTTCGTTTAATTTTGATTGGTTTTTTATGAATACAAGTGCAATTGTGATAATAGCCCTAGGACTATGGCTTTTAACTGCAGCTGTGATAGTATCTGGCCAAAGAATTGGTACAGGAAAGACAAGAATAACAATAGATGTATTCTACTTTCTACTCTTATATTCTTTCATTGCACCATTTTGGCTTATAAAATCAGTCTACAACACTACATTTTCCAAAACAGCACCATGGAGATAAAATATTATAAATTAGGCTGTTATTTAAAGATTAAATAAAATAAACATAAAAAAATGAACAACGATCAAAACCCTAACCCGCCACACCACACAGAACCTCACCAACATGTTCGTGCACCTTTTGAATGGCAAAAATATTTAATTGCCTTTCTTATAACAGCTACTATTTTTTTAAGTGCAGTTTATTTTAATAACTACTTTGATAATAAAAGGGTTGAAAATATCAAGTCAATTCAAGATCAGATTTCGCTAGATATTCTTTCCTCTGAGACCCAATTTGATTTGCTCAAAGAAGCAACATGTAAAAGTGTGGACGACTCCGTATTATCTCAAGAGCTAAACACTTTGGCCAGCAAGCTCTCTTACATGGAAGAAAATGACAGTACAAATACTGACCTACCTCAACTTAAAAAATATTACTCTTTACTCGAAATCAAAGATTTTCTACTTATGAAACAGCTAGGACAGAGATGTCCTTTCAAACCGGTTTCTATACTATATTTCTATTCTCAAAAATCAGACTGTCCTAACTGTGAAAAAATGGCCTATGTTCTAACCTACCTACGTCAACAGTATCCTGAAGTGCGTATATACTCATTTGACTATAACCTAAACTTATCCGCAGTTGATACAATGAAAAAGGTTTATTCTCTAAACGATACAGAACTCCCAGCAGTCATTGTTGGAGATAATGTATATCATGGATTCATAAGTGTAGACGACATGAGAAAAGCTGTACCTGAACTAAAGAGCTTAGATAAGAAACATGCAGCTGATGCCGCTGCAGCAGCAAAAGAAGCCGCACAACAAGCATCTAGCACTCAAAGCACATCTCAATCATCAACATCCAAAAATAGTACATCTAACACAAACTCCACATCTACTGGCTCTAGTAATTAATATTTGTAAAACTTCCCAGCATTATAATTATTTAAAATTTTCTGACTTGGAGGAAAAATTGGTGATGGTAATTTATCCAACGGAAACCATTTCCATTCAGTTATTTCATCTGGCTCCATTACTTTTGGCTCATATGGATAATTTTCACAAAATAAACCGACAGTAACAAAGTGAGCATCTGGAACAATGTCGTTTGTAAGACTTACAACCTTTAAGTTGTCGATGGAAATTTCTACCCCAGTTTCTTCTAGAACTTCTCTCTTTGCACCCTCTTCAAAACTTTCTCCGAAGCGCAATTTACCACCCGGCATAGTCCATGTACCTTCACCGTGCAGCTCACTGTCTGCTTTTAACGGATCAGCATGTCTTTTTCCAAGTAAAAGTTTCCCATCCTTTAAGACCATCACCCCGAATCCGTTACCTATCTTTAGATTCTCCATAAATGGAGCCACCTCTCAGATTTGAACTGAGGACCTACTGTTTACAAAACAGTTGCTCTACCAACTGAGCTAAGGTGGCTTTAATTTTTGACTATCATACCATGTAAATTTACACGAATCGGCCTAACACTTTCCCCTCTTTTTCATATTGCCGCTACAGAAATATATACTATTTGGAATTATTTGTCCAACATTCCAGCGACTTTTTGGTCAAGATTATCTATATTTCTCTGAGCTTCTTTATGCTCCTCAATATGTTTAAGAAAGAAAGAAACTGAACCCCTATTTGTTGGAATATCTGTACGACAAACAACCTTCATGAATTTTTTCCACCATTTATTTAAGTTTATTATTGATCTCACAAAAATACCCTCAACCGTTGTAAGAATATTATGACCAATATTATGCCATGAACCCGCAGTTAACAAATGTGAAAATTTATTTATAAATCCAGAAAATGAACCTAGCCATTTATCTGTCTTATTAAAAGTAACAGAGACAACTTTTCTACCTGTCTGTAGTTCAGAAATCTTGTTTCCAAGAAGAGCCACTAGACCGACAAGCGACAAGGACAATGTAATGTATAGATAAATCATAAGAGTAAGCGCGCGAGGGCAAAGCCCTCGCGCGCAGTTAATTATTTCTCCAAAACCCCGAACCGCACAAACTTTGCAACCTCGATCTTTTCACCAAACTTCTGAATAGCGTTCTCAATTAATTGACTAATTGTGAGATCTGGATTTTTGATAAACGGCTGTTCAAGTAAAATCTTATCCTGAAAATATGAAGCCAACTTCCCTTCTAAAATCTTTGCTTTCATTTCTTCTGGTTTTCCTTCAACTTCCTTTTCAAAAACTTCAGTAGCTTTTTGTTTGGCTTCCTCACTTATCTCATCTTTACTAAGATATGTAGGACAAGCCGCTGAAATATGCATGGCAATATCATAAGCAAGTTTTTTAAACTCTTCATTCTTTGAAACAAAGTCTGTCTCAGAAACAAGCTCAACCATGGCACCAATGGTGTCATTTGAGTGAATATAAGCAGCTACAGTACCAGCTCCTAGAGTACGGTCTGATTTCTTTGAGGCAATGTCTGATCCTTTCTTTCTAAGTAGGATTAAAGCCTTCTCCTTGTCACCACCAGCCTCTTCTAGAGCTTTTTTACACTGCATAACAGAAATACCTGTCATATCTCGTAATTCCTTAATTTGTTCAGTAGTTATAGCCATATGATTAAATTTATATAAATTATATGTAAATATTTTCTTATCCTTATAATATAACCGCCATTCTCATATTATTGGACCTATAGGATATATAATAACAAAAAACGACAAATGTCGCCTTGTAGTTATTAACCTATTTTCTTTGCGCCTTTGTATGCCTCTACAAACTTCTCCATGAAGAAAGTTACGCTTGAAACAGAAGAGTCGTTTCCAACAATAGCGTAGTCAACTTTTTTAATATCACAATCAGATCCACAAAGAGCAATTACGGGCACACCCATCTGTTTTGCCTCTGCTACAGCGATAGCTTCTTTTTTAGAATCAATAACAAACATTGCAGCTGGCATTTTTGTCATAGAAGAAAGTCCTGAGAAAAGTACATCTAAACGAACAATTTCTCGGTCGATCAAAAGTCTTTCTTTTTTAGTATATTTTACAAGTTCACCCTTTTCTTTCTGAGAAACAAGGTCATGAAGCTTTTCAACTCGCTTACGAATACTGTCGAAATTAGTTAGAGATCCTCCAACCCATCGTCCAGCAACAAAAGGCATATCTAGTGATTCACCTGCCTTTCGAGCAATAGCCTGAGCTTCGCTCTTTCCACCAACAATCAAAATTTGTTTGTTTTCTGAAGCAAGCTTCTTTACAAATTCAAGAGCTCCGTTTAATGACTCTTCTGTTTTTTCTAGATTAAAAATTTCTATCTTGTTTTTAGCACCGAAAATAAAAGGCTTTGTAGATGGGTGACGGCGTGACTTAATAAAGCCAAAATGAGCTCCAGCCTTAAAAAGGGAGTCCATCAGTTCGCCTGTTTTCTTTACTGTTGTTTCATTTGTCATGTGTTCGGATATAGTAGCAAAAAGGGTGATTTTATGCAATACCAGGCTAAATATGGCTAAAACAATCCCTGCCAATATGTTTTCTCACTAAAGCACATAGACAGGGATTGTTTATCCAATTTGCCTCCTATTGCATGATCAACCTTTCAAAAATGTGACGGTTGGCATATAATCCACGTAGTCAAACAGTATATGAAAAATATAAAAAAAGGAATTTACAGAAGCTTTAAAAGTCCAGAAATGACCTATGAGGTTCTTGGTGTCGCTTCGCACAGCGAAAACCCAGAGCAAAAGCTCGTGGTTTACAAAGCACTTTATGGCGAGAAAGAACTATGGGTTCGCCCTGCGGAAATGTTCTTGGAAATTATTGACCGTCCGGAACACAACTACAAAGGTCCCAGATTCCTTATGATTGAAGAAAAATAATAAAACTAGGGGAAAAAATCCTTATATTCTTTTTGCGAGTTAGCGGAACGCTTTAGCAAAAAAAAAAATATAAGGGTTTTTATTTTTCCAAACCAGCCTGGTACTGCTCCAAACTCTGAATAATAGCATCCATTTTACCCAAGAAAATACCTTCAATATTGTGCCAAGATTCTTTTATACGGTGGTCAGTCACGCGATCCTGAAGAATGTTATACGTACGGATCTTCTCTGATCTATCCCCTGTTCCTATTTGAGCCTTTCTGTTGGCAGCAAATTTTTTGGCATCTTCTTCTTGTTTCATTGCTTCAAGTTTAGCCAAAAGAATAGACATTGCCTTTTCACGATTTTTAAGCTGACTGCGCTCACTAGTTGAACGAACATCAATACCTGTTGGCTTGTGAATAAGACGTACAGCTGTTTCAACTTTATTAACATTTTGACCACCAGCACCTCCAGATCTAGAGAATTCCATTTCAATATCTACAGGATTAATTTCTATACTGATTTTTTTACGAATAGGAAGAATGGCAACTGATGCAGTAGATGTGTGTACGCGTCCCATTTTTTCTGTTGCAGGTACTCGCTGTATACGATGCACTCCTGTTTCAAAGCGGAGTAATCTGTAAACATCAAGACCGTGTATTTCAATGGAGGCTTCTTTATAGCCGCCGACCGCGCTTTCTGACTCGGAGACAATGTGACTAGTCCAACCGCGGGAGGCGGCAAAAGCTCGATACATGTCAGCTAGCTCTCGAGCAAAAAGTGAAGCTTCTTCCCCTCCGGCACCGGCACGAACTTCAAGAATAATTTCTGATGGAAACTCCTCTTCTTTTTCTTCAGCCTTCAAGATATCCTGCATTTTTTCCAACAATGTCTTTTGTTGTAGATCTAGGTCAACAAGTTCGGCGTCTGCCATTTCTTTAAAAGCAGGATCACTTTCAGCCATAATCAAAACTTCTCCGCGTTGTCGACTGAGTTTTTCATACTCACCTGCCCAATAATTAGTCTTGGGATTTTGTTTAAATTGTTCTAGGTTTATTTCTGACATTTTATAAATTTCTTATTTAACACACACTTGGGATTTTTACTATCACTTATTAGCTCTTACATTCTACCAATTTTTCCAAACAAAAAAACCACCCAGGATGTGGTGGCTTTTTGTGAGCTTAGCTATTTTTCTGAACTAGTGTCTGAAACTGCTTTTGCTTTTGGTTTTGCACTTGACTGACGAGCCTTAAACTTTTCGACACGTCCAGCTGTATCTAGTGATTTCTCAAGTCCTGTGTAGAAAGGATGGCAATTACTGCAGATTTCAATATTTATCTTCTCTTTTGTACTACCAATAGTAAACACATGCCCACAAGCACATGTGGAGGTAGAATCTGCATAAAACTTTGGATGTATGTCTTTTTTCATATTTTTATAGGTTTTTAGAGTATAACAGAAAGTTCTAAAAAGGCAACTCCCTCTTATTTTTTACTGATTACCAGCCAAAATATCAATATTTCCTTGAAGCGCCGTTGCCTTTGCAATAACCTGATCACCATAAAATTTATTACTACTATTACATGAACTTCCTGAATAATACTTACAAGCGGCGTTTCGTTCAGCTGTATAGCCACCATTTCCAGCCCCAAGATCAGATAAATACAGGGCAGAAGCCATGAAAGCATCTTTTGGATTCCAAGGATCTGGCTCTGATGAAATACCGAGGGAGGTCTTGAGACGTGAAATATTCAGAGCCCAAGTAGAAGCGATAAACTGGGCCGGACCCATAGCCCCACCATAACCAACACTGAAAGGACAAGATACGCGAGTTTTGTAAGGGTCTCTGCCAAGAGCACCTGTAATGGCAAGAAACGGTTGAACATCTCGACTTGGCTTCATGATGTTTTTAACAGCCACACCTGTGCTAATTTTTATACCACTTCCATCTGTAGCATTTGTCAGATAACATGCACCCACGTTTGAGCCAAGGTTACTTTCTTGTTGAATAACTGCGAGTAGAAATGCGGGTCGGACACCAGTCGCGGCAGAAGCAGCTTTTGCATAAACAACAGCATCTCCGAATTGAATTGAAGGTGCATCACGAAGCGAAAACAAAGCTGTTCGAATTTTTGAAGCCTGTGACTGTTTGTCTGCAATTGTAGATTGATAATTTTTCTGTTGAGTTTTGTTTAAACTTAAAAGCTTCTTTTTTTGGTTCTGAGCTGCCGTGATGTTTTGCTTTTCTGTTTCTACGTTCACTTCAATAGCCTGTTCCTGCACTCGCTTATCACTAAGTTGCTGCTTTGTTTGAACATTCTGATCTTTTGAAGATTTTATATCGCCAAGAATTGATCTTAATGACTGATTTATTGAAGCAAAGGAGTCAAGATCAATAAAAAACTTAGACAGATCTCCTCCACTAAGAAAAGCCTCCGCTAAAGAAAAATTTTCGAGTTGGTTTGCCTGATTTATGATACGTCCAAGAGAACCTTGATCATGCCCTATCTGATCTGTAAGGGCATTAATGGTGTTATTAGTTACAGCAATATTTTTACTAAGATTATCTATAGCAAGTTTATGAGCTTTGATTTTTAACTGAGCCTGTTTTACCTGTAGATCCAAAATTGAAATATCTCTACTGATTGATGAAGCTTGATTTTGTGTAGTCGTAAGCTGACTAGTAACATCTGTGATTTGATTTTCCAAATCAGTCAAAGCTGTTTGACAAGCAATTTTTTGAGCTGGGGTATCACACTGAACACTCCCATTTGATGCCGCAGCTGATTGAATTTGTACTGCTGTCTGCGCGAAAGCTGGTTGCAAAAAAGAAACCGGATTAAGCACCAGTGAGAGTAATATTATTGAGATTGAAAATGATAGAAAAATGCTCCGTTTAAATAACGCGATAGGCATAGCCGATATTATACCAATTTTTAAAGAGGAAAAACAGCTGCAGAACAATGTGTAAACACAATTTAAAAACAAAATAAAAACACACCTTAGGGGGGCTCTCGGAGCGCGACGGCGCGAGAGTGAAGGAAAAAGTCAACAGACTTTTTACCTGTACCCGATAAAGTGTGTTTTTATTTTTGTTTTTAAATTAACACATTACTCAGCAGCTGATTCTCCCTCTTCTTCTTTCTTACCTTTCTTCTCAGAGATTTCAATTGCTGATAGATCAACTGGAGTAGCTTCTTCTTCCTTCTCCTCCTTTGGAGCAGCAGTTAGAGCGATAACTTCTTCAGCTTCTGTAATAAGAGTAACTCCTGCAGGCAATTTGATTTCATTTGCCAATACTTGGCTATCAAATGTAGCGAGTGTAGAAATATCTACTGTTAACTCATGTGGTAGGTCCTTAGGCAAAGCTTCAATTTCAACTTCGTGCAATACTTTTACAAGTACTCCACCAAGCTCTTTGACAGCTGGAGCAACACCAACGAATTCCAATGGAACGTGAACTTGAACTTTTTTACCTTTTTCAAGAATATAAAAGTCAACATGTTTAACGACTCCTGTTACAGGATCAACGTAAACATCATGGATAAGTGCCTCGTGGTCCTCGCCAACACCTTTTAGGGTGATAACGGAAGATTCGCCTGCCTCTTTCCATGCCTTTAGAAAATCAACTTTAGGCACCGAAATAGACGTTGACGGCTCTTTACGACCATAAAATACTGCTGGGATAATGCCTGAGGCGCGCATTTCATCCAGTTTCTGGGCGATATCTCGCTTTACAACGTTTAATGTAGTCATGCGAGCCATCATAACCTATTTTGCTTAAAAATCAAGTCTTTATTTAAACAAACCTTCAAAAAATATGAGGTCTATGTACCTTAATTACACAAATATGAATTGTTGTTGATACCAGTTGAGGTTCCCGACTTGCCAGTACTATCAACACAATATGTTACACCTCCGGACGGACTTGAACTTGCGGCCACTGCCCATGCATATGTTGGGGTAGTTGATGCAGCACAATAAACATTTGCACCACCCACGGAAGTAATACCTGCGATAAGTCCAGAGACACCATTAGCAACGGACGCTGTATTAAATGGCGCCTGACTTGTGCACACAGTTTTAGCAGGAGCTGCCGCCACGCCATAGTTACCCTTTGTTGAATAATACATTTCCATCTGAGATCTAAGATTTACAAGTTGAAGCTGTACGGCTGAAGTTTTGCCTTTCTGTCTAGCAACACTAAGAGCTGCCAAAACGATTCCAGATAAAATAGTAATAATTGCAATAACTATCAATAGTTCTATTAGGGAAAAACCTGAATTCGCTTTTTTAGTCATTACTTTCATATTATCAGATTTATAATCTCAAATCTATACGTATCTTTTCTTCAGCAACTTTCTGCATTGCTAGGCCAGCGCTTGCTGTAATTTTATATGGTGTGTTTTCATCTGTATTTTCAGCAAGATATTTTCTAAGAGCCTGAGTATAGGCAAAACGAAGCTCAGTACTAACATGAACAATACCTACTCCATTTTCAATACTTTTTTTAACATCTTCAGCAGAGTTTCCTGATGCACCATGAAGCACTAATGGGATTTTAACAACATTATAAACAGAAGCCACGGCCTCAATATTTAAAGCAGGATCTACCCCACCACGAAGCATTCCATGAAAATTACCAACGGCAGGGGCAAGCAAATCCACCCCCGTCTCATTTACAAAACGAATTGCATCTTCTGGTTTGGTCAATGAATCAACTGAAAGAGAAGCTCCATCTGGAATAGCATCGAGCACCTTTGAGGACTGTCCAATGTATCCGAGTTCCCCTTCAATCAAGATGTCTCGTCCCGTTTTTTGCATTAAATCTTTTGCATATTCTACACATTTTTTTGCCTCAATAATATTTTCCTCCATTGAAAGTTTTGCCCCATCAAAAATTGCCATGTCGTATCCTGCATCTAGAGCCTCTTTTACCTTTTCAAATGAGTATGTGTGATCAGCATTTAGAAAAACAGGCTGTCCCTTTACTCGAAGACTCTGAACAAGAGCCACTGCCTGGTCTAAGCCTATAACCTCCCTCTCACCTTCCGATGTTCCAATAATTACTGGAATAGTCTGTTCATTGGTGAGCCCGATTTCTTTTGACACAACCTGCGCAGCTTTTACAACCGCCCAAAAACCTTCTAGGTTTGAAATATTAAAATGAGCGACAGCTGTCTTTGATTCTGATGCTTCTTTTACGTACTGGCGAAGTGATTTCATTTTGATTGTTGATAATCTGTTAATTTGTTGGGCTTATTTTAACATGCCCTGACCTGACAGGATACAGCTCTGTGGTACAATATAGGCCATGAATAATTCATCAATAAATGATTCTGGAGATATACAGGCGTCTGACACAGATAAACATGAGGAACCAGTAGGACTAGAATTTTTAGCAATTGGAGACACAGTTATAGATGCTTTTATAAAACTCAAACAAGCACATGAAGTAAAAACAGCTGGGAAAGAACCAGAGCTGTGTATGCCGTTTGCGGACAAAATTCCTTATGAGATGTCCGAAGAACTACCCGCAGTAGGAAACAGCGCCAACGGTGCAGTCTCCGCAACAAGACTTGGAATGAAATCTGGGATTATCACCAACCTAGGTGACGACCAACACGGTAAAGAATGTTTAGACAGATTTCATCTAGAAAATATTGATACATCTCTTATCACTATCCACCAAGGCTTAAAGACAAATTACCATTATGTACTTTGGTTTGAAAAAGATCGAACTATTTTAATAAAGCATGAAATCTATCCATACAAACTTCCATCAGTTCTGACTCCAAAATGGCTTTATTTAAGTTCCCTCGGAGAAAATTCTCTGGATTATCACAAAGAAATTTCAGAATATTTAAAAGCAAATCCTTCAATAAATCTTATTTTTCAACCAGGCACTTACCAGATAAAATTTGGTAAAGAAATTCTTGCAGAAATTTACAAGCGTTCAAAAATTTTTGTCTGCAACATTGAGGAGGCTCAACACATACTTGGTATCACAGATAGTCGTGATGTCAAAATTCTTATGGAAAAAATATCAAATCTTGGACCAGAGATTGTAGTACTCACAGACGGACCAGACGGAGCCTATGCTAGATACAAAAGAAATAATCCAGAAAGCGAACAAGGATCAAATCAATCGCAAAATTTCGTATCAGTATTTATACCAGCATATCCTGACCCACTTCCTGCATACGAACGAACAGGTGCGGGTGATGCTTTTTGTTCAACATTTTCAGTGGCTATAGCTCTTGGAAAAACCAAGGAAGAAGCCATGAAATGGGGTTCAATAAATGCAGCTTATGTTGTACAACAAGTTGGTGCCCAGAAAGGACTTTTATCAAGAGATCGAGTAGAAAAAATCATGTCTGAAGCTCCATCAGATTGGCAAGTCAAAGAAATCTAAAGCCAGAATATTTTTAATTTAAATTTTCAACTAGTTTTTAGACTAGAAAATATTTTTTCTAGTACGAACTTTTTCAATAGCTATCCCAATATCTGACTCCCCCATTCCGTAATATTCTAAAAGTTCATCGGGTGTACCGGATTGTCCAAAACGATCACACACTCCAATAAATTCAATTGGTACTGGAAAAAATCTAGCTACACACTCTGCAATAGCACTACCCATTCCTCCATATACTTGATGCTCTTCTATTGTCACAAGTGCTCCAGCTTCTCGAGCTAAAGCAATGATTGAAGCTTCATCGAGGGGTTTAATTGTGGAAAGATTTAAAACCTTAATAGATCCGAGTCCCTCATCTGCATATTTTTTTGCAACTTTAAGTGCTTTGTAAAGAAGTGCCCCTGTTGCAATCACACCTACATCAACTTTTTTAAAGTCCTTTATGAAATCTTTTGGATCAAAAAAAACCTGAGCCTGCCCAATTTTAAAAGGTGTTTCTTCGCTAGTCATGATTGGAGTTTTCTCGCGCGCTAGGCGTATATACGTTGGTTCTTTTGTAGTGGCAGCTGCCATTGTAGCCTTACGCGCCTCTATAGCATCGCATGGGGATATCACCACCATATTTGGAATAACCCGAGTAATAGCAATGTCCTCAATAGCCTGATGAGTTCCACCATCTGGCCCTACAGAAACCCCAGCATGTGACCCTGCAATTTTCACAGGGACATCGTTGTAGCAAATTGTTGTGCGAATCTGTTCCCAATTTCTTCCAGGAGAAAACATTGCATAAGAGGAGATAAAAGGTATTTTACCCATAGCCGCCATACCTGAAGCAACTGATGCGAGATTTTGTTCAGCAACCCCCACCTGTACAAAACGCTCAGGAAATCTTTCCTTAAATAAATACATTTGAGTTGACTCTGAGAGGTCCGCGCAAAGACCCACTACATTTTCATCAAGCTTTCCTGCCTCAAGCAATCCATCACCAAATCCACGACGTATTGGCAACATCTCAATGTCTTTTTCAAAAAGTTTTGGATTTAGTTTTAAATTATTTTCTTTTGGCATTTTATTTTTTATTTGTGTACATTAATCAATGTTTATTTTATGCACATTTTTACTGATGTTCACTAGAAATTTTTCCTCCCAAAGTTCGGAGTTCGGCAAGAGCCATATCGGCTTCGGCTTTACTTGGTGGTTTACCATGCCATTCTGGTTTTCGTTCAAACTCTTTTACACCACGGCCTGGAATAGTATGAGCAATGATGACAGATGGCTTTTCAAAAAAGGCTTTTGCTTGTTCTATAGCATCAGCAATTTGTTGAAAATTATGACCATCAATTTGCTGAACATGCCAACCAAAAGACTTCCACTTTTCATATAAGGGAGAAAGGGGCATAACATCTTCAGTAAAACCATCTATTTGAATATTATTTCTATCCACAATTGCAATGAGATTACTTAATCTTTCTTTACTTCCCAACATTGCAGCCTCCCAATTTTGACCCTCGTCAAGCTCTCCATCACCAAGCAAACAATATATAAAACGATCAATTCCAGATGGACCTCTAAGTTCAGCTCCTGTACGATTTTTAGTATTTATTTGGTCTGCTATCGCCATACCAACAGCTTGTGAAAGACCTGACCCTAATGGACCTGAGCTATTTTCTAAATATGGTAAAAAATCTCGATGTGGATGACCCTGCAAACGTGAACCGAATTTTCTTAAAGTTTGCAACTCTTCTACTGGAAAATATCCACTATGGGCCATGGTTGCATAAAGCACTGGACAGATATGTCCATTTGAAAGTACTAGCCTGTCACGCTCCGGCCAAGTGGGATTTTTAGGATCGTGACGAAGTGAATGAAAATATAAAGTAGTAAAAATATCTGCCATACCAAGTGGTCCGGCAGTATGACCAGACCCAGCAGTAACAAGCATTGAGATAATAGATTGCCTTATCTCATTTGCGGTTTTTTCAAGCAGGATAATTCCTTGATCTGTTAACATTTTATTTATTTAAATTATACCAAAGTATTGCAAATATATACACGACCTTTTTACTAAGCGCTTCGCTAACCCGTAAAAAGGTCGTGTATATATTTGCAACCATTTAGCGTTATTCAACAAACCAGGCATTGGATTTTTGACGAGAATAATTCTGAGGTAGCCCTGTAGGAAAATATCTTTTTGAACGGGTTAGCGAAGCGCTTAGAGAAAAAAGATATTTTCCTACAGGACTACTTTAGTTATTATCTTTATTATTCAAAACAGTCATCAAGAGCGTGTATCTCTCCAGCAACATCAATACTTTCTATAAGATCATGACCGACGACTAGTCTAGATGCACCTGCATCAATCAGATCGAGCGCTGTGGCAATAGTAACGGCTCCATCAACACTTATTGTTAAATCAGGAAAAGCGTCTCTAATAGCTTGAACCTTAACTAACGAACGAGGATCAAAATCCTGACTTTGAAAACCTACATTGGCAATTCCCATCACTTGAACAAGATCAAGCCGATCTCGTATTTCAGAAATATAAGAAATATCATCTTCTACAGCAGAATCCAAATGAACGGCAAGACCAGCAAAAACCCCACGAGAAGAAAGCTCTTCCAAAATTTTCTCTAAAGTTTCTTTATCATACTTTCCATCTCGTTTTGGATGAAGAACAATACACTCTGCCCCAGCCATTATCCATTTGTCTATTTCTGCAGCTGGGTCAACAACCATAAGATCAATTTCAAAATTTATATCCTGCCAAAAAGGCAAGCCCTCTTCTTGGTCAACAAGCTTTTGAAGGTCACCTTGTGCCGCTTCTGTTCTATAAGGCCATGAAGCCTTTGGTGTAAGTTCCCCATCACAAACATCTATTTGAACTAAAGGTACAAAATTTTTAAATCTACAAACACCGTCCACCAAGTCGCGATCTCGTGAAGGTAAAATTGCAGGAACTATTCTTGATGAAATATATTTTGACATGTTTTTTAAAATTTAATCTATTTTTGCGATTCTTCTTGCGTGCCTTTCCTCTCCTGAAAATTTTGTTTCAAGCCAAATCTTAGTGACATCACGAGCCTCTGAATCTGTAAGGAAATGCGCTCCGAGAGATAAAATATTTGCATCATTATGTTGTCTTGAAAGTTTTATTATTTCTATCGGTTCACCATAATAAACTACTGCTCTTACGCCCTTATATCTATTTGCAACAATTGCCTCTCCTTGACCAGAATGCCCTAAAATAACAGCTTTTGCTTCTCCAGCAAAGCTATTTTGATCTTTACTAATCTCTTGTGCAACTAATTTTATATAATCAGGATAATCATCTCCAGCAACAAACTTAGATGGTCCCAAATCTTTTACATCATGACCCCACTCTTTTAGCCAAATATTAAGCTTTTCTTTTAGCTCGAAGCCTGCATGATCTGATCCTAAATATATTTTCATTTATGTTTTTTAATTTAAATTTGGAGACATTGTAAGACTTTATACTTACACTAATTTTCCAGCCTCGATAACATGATCTACTAGAGCATTTGTATATCCCATTTCGTTGTCATACCATGCACAAACTTTTACCAAGTTTCCGTCTATTACTTTTGTAAGTCCTAAATCTGCAATAGACGCATGAAAATCTCCCACAATATCAGATGAAACTATTGGATCCTCTGTTACTGTGAAAACTTTTTTCCATCTTTCATCACCCGCAGCTTTTTTCAACAAACTATTTACCTCTTCTACTGTTGTGTTTCGTTTTGAAATAAAAGTCACATCAGCAATGGATCCAGAAATAACAGGCACACGCATAGAAATACCATCAAATTTTCCAATCATTTGCGGAAGAGCCTTGCCAACAGCAATAGCAGCACCTGTAGTTGTTGGGACAATATTGTGTGCAGCGGCGCGACCTTCTTTAAAATCCTTTTTATTTGGACCGTCAACAATACTCTGACTTGCAGTGTAACCATGCACTGTATTTAATACAGCTTTTTCTATACCAATTGATTCATCCAAAATAGCAATTAAAGGACTTGCTGCATTAGTTGTACAAGAAGCATTTGAAGTAATGACACATGTTTTTATAGCATCATCATTTATACCCAAAAGCACGGTTGCGGCCTGTACTGCATCTAGTGCGTCTTTCACAGGGGCAGAAATAACAACTCTCTTTGCACCAGCTTTTATATGTGCCTCTGATTTTTCATAACTAGTAAAAAGTCCAGTAGACTCAACAACAACGTCTACGCCGAGTAGACCCCATGGGAGATTTGCGGGATCTTTTTCAGAAACATATTGAATATTTTTTCCGTTTATAATTAGGCTTTTACTATCGTCGCTGACAGTTACATCCAAACCGCTTCGCCCATACGCACTATCATATTTTAAAAGATATGCGATATTTTTAATATCTCCAAGATCATTTATTGCCACTATTTCAAGTTCGGGTTTATTTTGAGCTACTTTTAGAAATGCTCGACCGATTCGGCCTGCACCGTTTATTGCGATTTTTGTTGTTTTCATGCGGTCATTATAGCAAAAGGTCTGAATCAAAACTACATCAAAACATTACAGAGCGGCAGACAGAATTGTAGAGTAAATTGCAGGCCAATTTGTTAGCCAATTATCTCTAAAATAGTGTTCCTAATAAGCTCTGGATTTGCAGAGCCTTTCGTTGCTTTCATCGCCTGGCCGACAAAAAACTGTAAGGCTGTTTGCTTTCCATTTTTATAGTCTTCTACCACTGACTGATTTGCTGCGATTATTTCAGACAAAATTCTCTTCAACTCTTCTGGATCATTTTTCTGAATAAGACCATTACTCATTGCTACAGATTTTGCAGATGTGGAAATATTACCAGCAAGACCGTCTGTAAAAATGATTGCGAGGGTATCTTTAGCTCCTCTAGATGAGACCTCAGAATTTTTTATCATCATAATTAGTTCAGCAAAAGCCTCAGGAGAAACTGGTATTTTTTCCAAGATACTATCAGTTTTTTTAATAAGACCGGCTAGATCTGAAGTGATGTAATTAATTGCAAGCTTTATTGTTTCAACATTTTCTGTCCCAATTTTTGACACGACTGATTCAAAAAACTCTCTCATCAAAGATTGCTGTACAAACATTTCAGCATCTTCATCTTTCATACCAAAATCTTTTTTATATCTATCTCTTTTTTGCCATGGAAGTTCTGGGAGTTCAGCATAAAGTGAATCACGAGAAAATTCAGGAATTTCACTTAACTTTAATTTTGGAAGATCGGGATCCGGAAAATATCGGTAATCATTTGAATCTTCCTTTACTCTTTGTGAGAAAGTTTTTTGTTTTGTTTCGTCCCAACCTCTTGTTTCCTGAATGATTTTTTCAGTAGTATTTCCAATCTCCGTAGCTTCTAAAATATCTATATGACGAGCTATTTCATAGGCAATAGCTCTTTCAACCGCTCGAAAGGAATTCAGGTTTTTAACTTCAACTTTTGTACCAAATTTTAATTTACCTTCTGGAGTTTTTGAATCGGCTCTTGAAACAGAAATATTGGCCTCTACTCTCATTTCACCCTTCTCCATATTAGCCTCACCAGCACCAAGGTATCTTAAAAGTGTTTGGAGTTCCTTTGCAAAAGTTACAGCTTGTTCTGCACTGTGAATTACAGGTTCAGTTACAAGTTCCATCAATGGAAGTCCTGCACGATTGAAATCAACGAGAGAATATTTATCTGCATTAGCATCTACTGACTTAGTTGCATCATGTGAAGATTTTGCAGTATCTTCTTCGAGATGAACACGAGTTAATTCGACACCTGAAATTAACCCTCCAGAAACTAATGGATATTTAAACTGACTAATTTGATACCCTTTTGGAATATCAGGGTAGAAATAATTTTTTCGATCAAATTCAGTATAATCTGCAAGGTTTCCCTGTGCAGCAACCCCCATTTTTAGGACGTGTTTAACCGCCTGTTTGTTTATAACGGGAAGAGTTCCGGGATGCCCCATACAAACTGGGCAAATATTGTGGTTTGGGTTAACTTCATCTGTATTGTTTACACACCCACAGAACATTTTTGTACGGGTATTAAGCTCAGCATGTATTTCTAACCCGATTATTGGAATATATTTTTTATTTACTTCGTCGTTTGTCATTTTGTCTATTCTAAATCAAGTTTGTCATTTCGTAAAATCTTGACCAACTCATCAATCAAAGCCTTTATTTCCTTATCATCCAAAATAGATACTGATAGACAATCCTTTTGCAGAGCTTTTGGCAATTCTTTAATTTTTGCCTTAATTTCTTTTGGATCTGAAAGTGTGTCAGTCTTTGTTAAAATAATTATTTCTTTTTTATCAGCAAGAGTTGGATCAAATTTTTCAAGTTCATCTCTTACCGTCTTATAAACTTCTCCAAGATTTTCATTTTCAAGAGAAATACAATGCAGAAGCGCACGTGTTCGTCTAATATGTTTTAAAAACTTATGTCCCAAGCCCTTTCCTTCTGAAGCTCCTTCAATAAGACCGGGAATATCTGCAATAACAAACTCCTGCAAAGCACCGAGGTTTGGTTCAAGAGTTGTAAACTGATAGCTACCTATTTTTGCCTGAGCATTTGTTAGTGAATTCAATAGTGAAGACTTTCCAGCATTTGGAAGACCGATAAGGCCAGCAGCTGCAATAAGCTCAATCTCAATGTGAAAATCTGCCTTTTCACTCTCACGCCCAAGAGTACACTCCATAGGCTTTACATTTGTGGAGGCTTTAAAGTGTTCATTACCGAAACCACCTCTACCCCCTTTTAAGATCAACTTTTCTTCTCCAACTTTTTCAAGTGAAATTTTTATCTCAGCAGAAGTTGTATTGTCCTCTGCGATTGGTGACATGTTTGTGATAATACTTCCGACAGGTAAATTAATATAAAGGTCTTCACCATTTTTTCCGTGCATACTTCTCTTTGCTCCGTCTTCACCTCTTTCGGCAAGAAATTCTTTTTTGTGTCGATAATGAGCAAGCAAGTTTAAATCGCCCACGGCACGTACATATACATCACCTCCATTTCCTCCATCCCCACCAGCAGGACCCATAAATTCTCTTCCTTTTTCATGAAGCCAACGAACAACACCGTCACCTCCTCGGCCAGCTTCTGCATGAAAATTTAGTTCGTCTATAAATGCCATTTTGTTTTAATTATTAGTTATATTCTATTTAAAAGTATCTCCAGCTTATCGAGGTTTCTGTGGTCCAGAGTCAAGGGCAATTTTAACCATATCCAGAGCCCCTTTTTTGCTTTTGGCGGCTATAAAATGAGTACCATTGTGACAAAATACTGCATCAACTACCCCGCTTTCCTTAACGATTTCACCATCAGTCTTTCCAGCCCAACTTTTAGGAAAATATGCTCGTCGCTCGAAAGGGTCTTTAGTTGATTCGGTATCTATTCCTTCAGCTGCCCAACCTCCGTCAGACCTCTTGTATACCACAAAAAGCGGTTCTAGAAAATGCTTAGCAGAAAATGATATATGGGTGGGTAAAACAATTACTCTCGGATCTTCACCTTTTGAAATTTGTTTTGCATAAATTTTTTCAAAGTTTTTCTGATCATTGACCTTTTTCTTTCTTTTTTGGATCTCGCACTGCAATATTTCTTGTGCTACTTCCACTGCCTTCAGAAAAACTTTGTCACTATCTACAGGATCATTTTTTGCCAAAATATTCATTGCAGAAATAACATTAAAAACTGTATATGGCTCATACCCCTCAAATATAGACTTGGTAAAAACAATACCGTTATCTGTTGCATCAATATACGCAATCAAAACCTTATCTATAGCTTCAGCCACCTTTTCGGAACCTGTAATTTTTTTGCCGTATTTTTTCCAAACTAAACCAAAAGAGGCGTATGGTATAGAATTTTCTCTTTTACCAGCACCACCTTTTTGGTGATGATCGAAACGTTCCTTATTGGCATTATATTGATATCCAACATCCACAACATAATCACCCGTATTTATTATCTCTTCATCTCTAGTTCTAATTATTTTTATATTTGTGTCACTACTTACAATTGTCTTTGTAATCCCACCTTTTTCGATATTTTTAAAAACTTTTTTTTCCAAAAGAATTCTCAAGGTTGCAACAGCAAAAACATCATCAGCGTGGAAAATTCCGTTATGAGTAATTATCGATATTGTTTTATTTTTTTTCATATTAAGTTTTCGAGAAATTTTCTGTAAAAAGCATACTTTCTTTTACAAAAACTACAAACCAAGGTTAGACAGGTTTGTAAGACTTGATGAAGCGTTCGTTAGGCTGTCAATTGACCCTCCACCCCCATAAATACTTAGGAATGACGGCATAACAAAAATCAAACCAATGAGAGGTAAAACAAAAAGCACAACTGTGATAATAAATGTCCACAAAAAATATTTTCGAGTTTTTTCAACAGAAACATATATAGCATCAATCTTAAATTGTTGACTTTCTATTTTTTGTTTTAGATCAATGACTTCTTTTTCTAAGTTATCCATATTTTTAGGCTTATATTAAGGTTATTTGATACTTACTTTGATTATTATAGCACACAAGAAAAATGACTTTTTGGCGACTATTTAAAGAATTCCCTTCGAACTTTCATTACCTCCTCATGAAATCCTGGACCCTGCTCTCGTCGTGGATATGGAAGATCAACAGAAAATGAAGCATCTAGTGTATGATTTTTAATTAAAAAAACTTTTTGTGACAACGACACGGCTTCCTCAATTAAATGCGAAACCATGACGATAGTTTTTTTACTTTCGTGCCATATTTTAATAATATCGTTGTGGAGTTCATCAGTAGTTTTTGCATCAAGTGCAGAAAAGGGCTCATCAAGAAGTAGAACTTCTGGGTCTACCGCAAGGGCTCTAGCAATACCAACTCTTTGTCTTTGCCCACCAGAAAGCTCATGTGGGTATTTTTTTGAAAATTCTGAAAGCTTCATCATCTCCAGCATCTCTTTAACTTTTTTATCAATACTTTTTTCATCATAAAAATTTTTTTGAAAGTTTATAGCATTATTCAAATCACCAGAAACCATTCTTGCTCGCATACTAAAAGCCACATTGTCATAGACGGTAAGCCATGGGAAAAGAGCACCATTTTGAAAATCCATCGAGACAGCATCGGGTTTTACAACCTCTCCGCTTGTTTCCTTTTCTAGTCCGGCAATCATTTTTAAAATTGTAGACTTTCCACCACCAGAAGGCCCTATAAGACATGCAAATTCCCCAGGAAAAATATCCAGTGAAACCCCCTCTATCGCCATTTCGTGAGGGTCATCATAAATCTTTGTTACATTTTTTAGTGAAATTATTGGATTCATTTTTTTATATTAATCAAATTTAAATCTTTCAGCATATCTCAATAGTTTTTGCCAAACAAAGAAATTAAGCAAGGCTATAACTAGGACCATAGAAAGTAAAGCAAAAATAAATAAATCATTTTGACCCTTAGCTGCAGCATTTACCAAAATACTTCCTACACCAAAAAGATCCTGTGCGGCTGTTCCATTTGGAATATACACATGCAAAACCTCAGCTACTATAATAATATTCCAACCTTGTGCCACAGCAAGAAGCGAACCCGTCACAAGTTGTGGAACAATTGATGGCAAAATGACTTTAAAAAAAGTTTGCACCTTTGATAACCCAAAAATTACTGCAACTTCTTTAATATCCTTTGGAATAATCTTTAAACCTCCAATCAATGTAAAAACTATATTCCACAACATACTCAAATATAAAATAAAAAGTGCAGCACCATTTAAGAAACCAATGGAAACAAAAAAAACAATGAGGATCGGGAAAAATGCCAGTATCGGAATAGACTCTAAAATATCAAAGGCTGGTAAGAAAATTTTCTCAGTAAAACGACTTCTTGTTGCCAAAAGGGCCAATGGAATCGCTGTAACGATAGACAAAATAAAGGCCACAAGAAGTCTTAATGAGGTTGCAAGTAAGGCAGAAAAAATTAAACCTAAAGGTAGAGGCGTAATATCATCAAGACTAATGGTAGAATTTGAAAATAATTTTAATAAAATAAAAAGTCCAGCCACAAAAACTACTGGCCCGAGAACAAAAGAATAAAATCTCTCCCATAAGGAAATAGGATATGTTATCACCACATGTCTATGAAAACGACGGTGAACAGGTTGATGATTTACTTTTGGAAAGATTTTTGTCATTAAAAATAAATTAAAAGTTTTATATATTTACTTTGTTAAAATAATTTCTTTTTTAATTTCATCAAGTTCACTCTTTATATCATGCATCTCATTTTGAACTTCCCGTAAAACATCTTCCTCACCCTTAACATCATCTTCTGTTTTCTCAATTAACTTTTTCTCCTTACGTAAACCAGACATTAAAATAACATCTCCCACAAAAAAAGATACAAAAAGACCAGTTACCAATAGAACGGCCACGCTCACAAAAACAGAAACAAAACCATTACTCAAAAAAGGTGTTTCGTCGGCTAATACCCATATTCCACGCCAAAAAAGCACAATAGCAATTCCTGATATAAAACTATACAAAATAGGGTGAAGACTCAAATATTCTCTAACATGATCTTCAAGCTTATCAAAAAAATGAAAAATTTTTTTACCAAACATATATCAATTATAACCTTTAAAACAGGCTTAGACTAGCGACAGTAAGAAAATTTCTTTTGATTAAGAATTAGCTCCGTGACATTTTTTGTATTTTTTTCCACTTCCACAAGGACATGGATCATTTCGTCCAGCAGACTGATTTGTTGCACCTACACTAGCACCTCCAGTGACACCTAGTACTCCAGATGCCTCACCAGGACCACTTGGACCAAGTTCTATGGTTTGAATTTTAGGACCGAGAGTTATATTCCCGACAATATTTGGAATTGTATTTAATATCTGGTATGAAATAGCACTTTCCATTTCCTTGAACAAACGTAGACCTTCTTTTTTATACTCAACAAGAGGATCTCTTTGTCCATACGCGCGAAGATTCACACTACTTCTCATATATTCCATCATCTCAAGATGATCAACCCAGAGAAGATCTATGGTTTGCAATATTAATGCCTTGATAGAACCATAAAAATGTTCCTCACCTAGTTCTTTTTTCTTTTCTTCTATTTTTTCTTTTATTTGTTTTTCACCACTTATATTTTCAATATTGGTGTCAAATTTATTATCACTTGTACCATTTGAAAAAGTTACGATATTTCCAATATTTGCGTCTGCAGACATCTTTGAAAGTTCTGCATCAATATCCTCTACCCCGCCACAAAGAATTGCTCTGCGACGCTTGTAGATAATAATACGATGATAATTTAGGACATCATCATATTCGAGTACATTTTTTCGTGCATCAAAGTTGAAACCTTCAATCTTACTCTGAGCAGTTTCTAGGGAACGAGTAATCAAACTATTTTCTATTGGTTGATCTTCAGGAATATTAAATCTACCCATCATTCTTTTAATAATGTCCGTAGCAAAAATTCTCATCAAGTTGTCCTCAAGAGAAACAAAAAACTGAGTTTCGCCAGGATCTCCTTGACGTCCTGATCTTCCGCGAAGCTGGTTGTCTATGCGGCGCGCTTCGTGGCGTTCGGTACCGATAACATACAAGCCGCCAAGTGAGCGAATCTCCTCAGACTCCTCCGCTCCAGAAAGCGCGCCGCCAAGCTTGATATCAACTCCTCGCCCTGCCATATTGGTTGCAATAGTTACTGCACCTTTTTTACCTGCGTTTGCAACGATCTCACCTTCTCTTTCAGCAAACTGAGGTTTGGCATTTAGAATTTGATGCTTTACCCCCTCCTGTGCCAAATAATCAGATAGAAGTTGGTTTTTTTCAATAGAAACAGTACCAACAAGAACAGGTTGACCATTTACATTCACCTCTTTAATACGTTTTGCTATAGCCATGAACTTTCCCTTCTCAGTTTGAAAAATGAGATCATTTTTATCAATACGAGAAACGGGCTTGTTTGTAGGAATCTCAACAACATCTAATCCGTATACTTTATAAAATTCTTCAGCATTTGTTGAAGCGGTACCTGTCATACCTGACAGTTTTCCATACATACGAAAATAATTCTGGAAAGTAATAGAAGCATAAGTGCGTGACTCTTTCTGAACACGAACACCCTCTTTTGCTTCCATTGCTTGATGCAGACCTTCTGACCAACGACGTCCTGGCTGTAAACGTCCCGTGAATTCATCCACAATAATAACTTCCCCATCTTTAACAATATATTCCTTTTCTTTATGATAAAGAGCCTTGGCACGTACAGCTGTTTCGAGATGATGTACATACTTCATGCCTTTTTCCGTATAAATATTTTCTATATTTAATGTTTTCTCAGCAAGATTGATACCTTCTGGTGTAAGAGTTGCACTGTGCATTTTTTCATCTACCTCAAAATGTTTCTCTTTTTCCATTCTGTCAGCAATTTTTGCAAAAATGCCATATAGATCTTCAGACTCAGTTGTCGGCATAGAAATAATAAGCGGTGTGCGAGCCTCATCAATTAAAATAGAATCTATCTCATCTACAATTGCATAATTATATCCTCGTTGTCGAAGATCATCTTTTCTTTGTTCAATATTATCTCTAAGATAATCAAATCCGAATTCATTATTTGTTCCATATGTGATATCTGCCAAATATGCTTCTGGACGAGTACATGGTCTCAAAAATTCATAACCAACCCTAAATGCACCTTCTAAAGCAGCTTCCTCAATTTTTTCTTTTTCTTCATCACTTTTATTTTTGTCATCTAAACCATTTTCCACACTACCTTTATGACTTGGATCATACATAAAAGAAGTTTCGTGATTAATTACTGACACACTGAGACCTAACGCAGAATAAACTCTTCCCATCCAAGTTGCATCACGACGTGACAAATAATCATTCACAGTAACAATATGAACACCCTTTCCAGTTAAAGCATTTAAATATGCTGGCAAAGTTGCTACCAATGTTTTTCCTTCACCAGTTTTCATTTCTGAAATATTTCCTCTGTGCATAATAGCCCCACCAATAAGCTGGACATCAAAATGTCTTTGTCCGAGTGTGCGCTTTGCAGCCTCACGAACTGCAGCAAAAGCTTCTGGTAAAATATCCTCTAGCGTTTCAATTTTATTTAAAGTATCAGACAGATCTGACATATCTGTATTGTTTTCCAAAACTCCCAAACGTTTTCTAAAATCAGCGGTAACATTTAAAAGCTCCGTATCAGTCATAGCCGCAAAACGTGGCTCTATAGCGTTGATTTTCTCAACCAGTGGTGAATATTCTTTTAATGCCCTTGCGGACGATGATCCAAAAATTTTATTTAAAAATGACATAAAACACACTATATCATAAAAGTGCCCATATTTCAGCCCCTTGTTTCCCAAATATAAGTATAAAAAACAAACAATTTATTAAAAATTTTACAAGTAAAAACCCCGCACAAGTGCGGGGTTTTTACTAAGCGGGAAGAAAATTATTTCTTACCTTTTTTTGCTTTAGCTTTCTTTACTGGCTTCTTTGCCTTTACTGCTTTCTTTACTGGCTTCTTTGCCTTTACTACCTTCTTTGTTTTTTTAACTGCCATATTATTATGAAAATATTATTTTTAAAAGTTTTTTTACAACGACGCGACCGACTTTCAAAAATATTTTTAAATTTGCAAAAGCTTTTTTAAAAATATTTTCTATTTGTCTTTGTCATCGCAAAAACTTATCTTAATTATCATGCATTTGAAAACAATGCACAAGATTTTTTTTAAAAAAAGTGTGGATAACTTTTTTTTAATTTTATTTTTAAAAAAA
>CAINVO010000035.1 GCA_903854195.1 uncultured bacterium
GGAAATGGCTTTAGCTACAAATATTTCATCTTCTCTCATTATAAACCTTATTAAAATGCCTACCAATCTATCCCTTTATCTTTTAAATATTTTTGCGCTTTTTTATCTCCAAGTCTGGCGGCTTTCTTATGGCAACTAATTGACATTTCGTAGTCTCCTTTTTGGCCATAGGTTTTACCCATATTGTTATAGGTGTCAGCATCCTCAGGATTGATATTTATCGCTTTTTTAAACATTTCAATTGCCTTGTCGTAGTTTACTTGTTCGCCATATATAACACCCATATTGTTATAAGCTGTATCATCTTTAGGATTAAAACTTATTGCTTTCTCATATAGCCCGATTGCTTTGTCGTAGTTGCCTTTGTGATCATAGGCAA
The DNA here is from genome assembly GCA_903854195.1 of uncultured bacterium. Taxonomy (GTDB): domain Bacteria; phylum Patescibacteriota; class Minisyncoccia; order Phycocordibacterales; family CAINVO01; genus CAINVO01. Next base: position 380 of record CAINVO010000035.1, read on the forward strand.
GTCCCATATTATAATAGGATTCCGCATCCGATGGATTTATGTTTATCGCTTTTCCATACAGTTTTATTGCTTTGTCGAAGTCACCCTTATTATTATAGGCAGCACCCATATTAGCATAGGTAGATGCATGCTCCGGGTTGATACTTATCGCTTTTTCATACATTTCAAGTGCTTTGTTATCGTTTCCTTGTTTGCTATATATAATACCCATATTGTTATATGCTTCAACATACTTTGGATTGATATTTATTGCTTTCTGGTAGTATTCAATTGCTTTATCATAAAGCTTTAAATTATCTGCGTCATACCCTTTACTAAACCACTGGTATGCCGTTAAATTTTCAGTTGGATTTACCTTGACTTCCTGCTTCTCTTTTTCGGCAAGGACTATTTTCAGGCTATCCATCAGGCTGAAAGCGATGTTATCCTGAAGCTTGAAAATATCGGCTATATTGCCTGTTGTTTCGGCTGTGTCAATTACCTTTCTCGTTTCCACATTTACGAACCTCGCGCTTACTCTTAGGGTGTCTCCCACAACCTGATAAGAGCCGAAAACCATAACCTCAACCCCATACATTTTGCCTGTTTGAACCGCTGTGCTTTCATCAACAAGGCCTGATTTTTGGAATTTGATCTCATCCAGTATCTTTGACAGTTGTTCTCTTTCAAGCAGGTTAACCTCTTTTACTTTGCAAAGCTTTGTTGTTAAGGTTTCCGCAAACCCCGCGCCTATCCAGTTCTTTTCCGCGTCTTTTGTTATGTTTTCAAAAGGCATCACCGCTATGTTCTTTGCAAACACCGGGTGCGCCATTAACAGGATAAGAAAACCTGAAACCAATAGATTCGTCTTAAACCGCATAGTTCCTCCCTGGCTGCCTGAACCCCTGTTTGCGTTTTAGCGCTATTGACTATATTTTCAATCATTTTATCAATAATTTAGCTATTAATTGTTGTAATGTTAGGCGCCTAACATCGCCCTTCTTGGGCGCCTCATGCACTATGTTCGGCGCCGAACATTGCCATTTCACCATGGTAAAGGCTATGATTCCGAATAATGTATTGTGCCTGCAATACATTAGAGTTTAGGCGCCTAAACTTTTTGGTCACAGGTCTGATTAACCCGGGTAAATCA
>CAINVO010000036.1 GCA_903854195.1 uncultured bacterium
CGGTCGCTTTGCAAGACGTACAAAGATTGCCCTCATTGGATTAATGGCGGTTGTCGGCACGCTGGCGGCTGTTTTCGTGGCGGTAATCGCAAACTAAATATCAGCTCGTCGAGTGGGACAAGGGGCGCTATGGTATATACCAGTTTGGCCTATACTATATCGTAGACCCTGGTAACACGATGTTTTTCCCGGATGAGGTTTTGGCGCTGTATAAATATTTAATTAGTAAAATTTAATTTTTTTTTGACAAACTATTAAAAATTTAGTATATTATGTGTAATTCAACACGTTTGAACGGAATGTGTGGAAGAGAAAAAGCTCGTTTGGTTCAATTCTCCTTCCCTTGCCGTTCACAAGAGGAGGGATCGAAAATAAAATCAAGCGGGCTTTTTTATTATGCCCACCAGCAACCCCTGTTATTGGTAAAGATGGCTGAATTATCAGCAAGAAAATTATCTTTTTTCATTGTAGGCTTTTTTCTTTTCTTTCTTTTTGTTCAGCAGCTTCTTTTTCTTTCTTTTCATTTTTAAACGTGGGTAGTTAAAAATATGAGAACATGCACAAAGTGTAAAACAACAAAAGAAGATAATGAGTTCGTGGCAGGTAGGGACAGAACAAGAAATCAGGGCCTTTTTTATGAGTCCTACGAGAGAAAACCACGGGCCTTGTGCCCGTGGTAGTTGACTAACAATTAACGATAGGATTAAATCGCCGTGAATGAGTATATAGTTAGCACTTTTAAGAAAATATGATGTATATTTGTGTTATGATGAGACCAAAAAAGTTTTTAGTTTTGTAATTAACGCCGGAAAAAACGTCCCAAAAAACGTTCTCTGATATGCTATCCTCATCAGTAGCATATCAGGGCCGGTATTTTTAAAGGTAGCCATGAGTAACGATCCTGCTTTTTTATTCTATGATGGCGATGCGGCAAGAGATGTTTCCCATATGTCCCGCCTTGAGCGTGGTTGTTACTTCGATATAATTCAAGCTCAAAAAAAATTTGGTAGGCTTTCGGAAGAAATAATAAAGAAAATTCTTGGTAAAGATTTTGAAACGTGTTGGGAATCAGTGAAGATATGTTTATCATATGTTGAACATATGTATTTCATTGAATGGTTAGAAAACTCCATTAATAAGCGAAAATTGTTCTGTGAATCGAGAAAAAACAACAAAACAGTCAAAAAAGGCCATCATATGTTGAACATATGTGAATCATATGATGAACATATGGTAAATGCAAATGCAATTGAAGATGTAATTAAAAAAGAAGATGAAAAAGAAATTGAAAAAAGAAACCAACGGAAAAGGGACATTTCGGGACATGTCCCGGACATTTCGGGACATTCTGCTTCTGCTTCTGCTTCTGCTTCTGCTTCTGGAATTAAAGAGAAGATAAAAGAGGAGAAAGCAGGGGCTGACCAGGGGCTGACCAGGGGCTGTTTAGCCCCATTGGATAAAGATAAGGATAAGGATAGGAAAAGGATAAAGAAAGAATTTATACCACCAACATATGAAGAGTTTAAAAATTATTGTACTGAAAATGGTTTTGAAAATATAGCAGAACGAGCATTTAAGGGATATTTTGAAGCCGCATGGCATGACGCAAAAGGGCAACCAATATTTAATTGGAAGCAAAAACTTCAAAACGGATGGTTTAGAGAGGAAAATAAAAATGTTAGAAACGCAGCAACCGGAACCAGTA
>CAINVO010000037.1 GCA_903854195.1 uncultured bacterium
AATTTTTTGACAATACTGAAAATTGTATTTTTCCATATTTTCATATTATCACAAAAAAATAATGCGGGGAGTGTGGGGAAAGGGATTCGCTCCTTACAGGAGCAGTATCCTGATTGGATTTTTCTGTTCGCAAGCTCCAGAAAAATGCTAAATCAGGCTTCTAATCCCACACCGCATAGCACTTTGGTGCTTTGCTCTTGCGGAGAGTGTGGGATTCGAACCCACGAGGGTGTTTAAAGACCCTACCTCGTTAGCAGTGAGGCGCTTTCGACCACTCAGCCAACTCTCCAACTATTTTATTTTCTATTTTGCCGTTTAAAATCAAACTCAAAATTGATAGTGAGAACACTTTATCACAAAAACTTCCAAAACAAAAACACCCCCTTTCGGGGGTGTTTTTGTTTTCAATCTAGACTCTAAAGTTTAGAAAGATTAGACCGACAAGTTACATTACTTAATGTAGTTAAGTGCTGTAGATGTCTTGTAATCTTCTAGACCCCATGTCTGGTTGATCTGAACACCATTTGTTGTCCACTTGATACCATTGATAGATACAGTGTACAAACCTGACTGAGGCAATGATGATACTGGAACTGTAACAGTTACAGCAGCTGTTGCTCCGTCAGCAATGTTGTTGTTAGGAATTGTCGTAGCACTTGCTCCTGTCAATACAATTGATCCTGTTGATGTTGAAGCGATGATTGAGAACTCAGGACCTGTGAACTGCGCTGTTGTAGCACCAACTGAAGTCACGTTGAATGTGAATGAAGCTGTTGCTGAAGTTGTAGAACCATTCTGGTTTGATACAACTGTGAACGCAGGTGAACCTGAAATCGCGAACTTAGGATTAGCATTGAAGAAGTACTGGTACTGTCCAACTACTGCAGTTGATACTGTTGACTGACTTCCGTCAGCTGACTGGTATAGAACTGAAGCAACAGTTGAACTAGCAGCAGAACCATTAACAGCGCCTGATGTAACATCGGCTTTGATTGTCAAAGTCTTTGTTGTTCCAGCAGGAATTGTCAAAGTTAGGTTTGTGAAAGCGTTAACTGTTGATGTTGAAGCAGATACTGAGTTCAACAATGTTGAACCATCATACAACTTCAAGATTGAAGGTGCTGTACCTGAAGCGGCTAGGTTTACATTAACTGTCTTAAGCAATGCATCAGCATTGTCTGCCTTTACGTTGAAAGTTAAGAGAGTTGCATCTGTAACACCGTTTGTAGGATCCAATCGGTAGTTCTGAGCGCGCTGTAGGTAAGGATCAGCTGACAATGTGAATGTTACTAGTCCTGGTTTCTTGAATGTATCTTGTCTTGAGAAACCTGAGATGTCGTAATAGTTGTTCAAACCATTACCATCGATAGCTCTAAGACCTGTACCTCCGAAACCTGAAACTGTAACCTGTCTTGAAGCGTCAATACCTGGGTTTGTACTTAGACTGATAACCAATGTCTTTTCAACTTCCTGAGGAACTACAAAGTTGAAACCAGTCAAGATGACATGGTAAGCGTTTGTATTTGAATCCTGGATGAATGAAGTTAGGTTAACAGGAATTGTTGCTAGAACAGAGTTTGTTGAAGCATCCCAAATCTTGATTGTGTTGATGAAGTTACCTGGGTTCTCGATTGAGTTTGAAGTTAGGTTTTTAACACTAACAGCAATGTCAGCTCGCTGAACTGTAACTTGTGAACCGTGAGCTTTCACAGTAACACCCCATACTGGTACATCTGTACTTGTCTGGATGTTTCCGTTACTTGCAGGTGCAGCTGAGATCTTAACATCAAGTGTACCTTCACCACCTGTAGCTACTGTACCAGTTGATGTTGAGATTGTACCTGTTGTTGCTGTACATGTGTATCCTGCTGGGCAAGATGCAGATGTAGCAGGACCTGTTGCTGTACCTGAAGTTAGGTTGATTTTAGCTCGAGTGATCGCGCCAAAGTAACCAACTGCGGGTGTGATTCCTTCTGATGTCTGATAAGCAGCAAGAGCAGCTTTTGTAGCGTTACCGAAGTAACCTGTTGGAGCTGAAACGGCTGTTAACAAACCTTTACTGATAAGAATTGTCTGAAGAGCTGATACATCAGCGCCTCGGCTACCTACTGTAAGGTTTGTATTAAAAGTTGTTGAAGACAATGTGTCTGCAGATACAACTGTTGCACTAAGCACAAGTGCTAGAGCAAGAAGAGTTGTAACAACCTTTGTTGTTTTTGTTTTTAACATGTTTTGTTTATTAATTTAGTGATTGAATCCGTTAATTAGCTAATAATGTAATAATACGGAACCAATCAATTTTTATACTAACTACTACCACTGGCTAATTACCAACACTGCGAACCCGCAGTAATGCTGAAATATTGTTTTAATTTTTCGAGGATTAAAAAATTTTCAGAGCTACTACGGGCCCGCGTTTAATGTATAGAATGTTTCGGTTTTAAAATGAAACTTTCTATACCACTATTCCCGTCTCATATTTCATTACGTTAGTAATGAATCGACACAAGACGAGAAGAGTTTGTAAATTGAGACTGAGTTGCAGATGGTCAGAATGATGGGAAAAATCAGTTTTTCAGAAATAATGATTTGTAATCAAATAATGATTACAAACTATCAATTTTATGTAACTTTCCTTATATAAATTGTCAACGATCGCTCATTCTGCGTATTTGCTTTGGGGCCCAAAAAATGGCTTAAAATGCGCATCTACCTGGAATGGAGGTAATTATATAGATAAGCGCTTTTTTCCGCAAATAATAACAATGTGGATAACTGCCAATGATGACGTTATCCATGGCCGTATATTACATGATTTAGGTCGAAAAGTCAATTTAGAGCCTTATTTTGGAGAAAGGTCAATACACAAGTATTTTCAAATAAAAAATGTCCTTAAATAAACAAAAAAGGACAAATTGCCTAGCTGTTTATCAGACTAGATTAAAGAGTATCTACTCCAACGTCTTTCCCCTTCTTTCTTTAAGACACCTGAAGAAACCAAAGCAAGTAATTCCCTCTGAATAGTTTTCTCACTGCAATCATTAATAGTATCTGAAATGTCTTTAATGGAAAGATCACCCTTTTTTCTTAGGATAGAAATTATACTTTCCTTACGGCTACTCTTGCCTTCATTCTTAAGGACATTGTTGATATCTTTATGTTTAAAGGACATGTCCTTTTGAGCACCCTTTATTTGCGGACCTTCCTGATAAAAATGTGAACTACTGGCAGTTTGCAATCTCGGCTTATTTTGCTGTGAATGTAAAATTGGTGAACTTATAGATGAAGACTGGAATGACTTAACGATAGAAGATGAGTGGGTTTGATTTGAACCTAAAATAGAACTAGGTGAAGAGTCTGAGGCCGATGGAGATGTTGGAGTGGAAAAATTACTCTCCAAATCATCCTGAAAATCACCACCCAAAAAACTCTCAGCAATAGATAAGTTACGGCCTAGTTTGGCAGGTAATTCTCTAGACTCAATTATAGAAATAAGCTTCTCCAACTCCCCCTTAATAATCAAATAATTCATCTCAGAGATGATGCCTGAAAAATATCCAATCTCTAAAAAAGAAACCAGGGAGACCGCCGACTGAATAATAGTGTCCAATAGAATTTTTCTATTAGGAGAAGATGTAACACTCAAAGACATATTTGAATCCAAAAGACTAATGGATTTATTTCTGATAGACCACTTGATAGGCTCACTGTCTGAGAAGAAATCAGTAATCATATAAAGGGCCGTTGCAATCTTTTGACTCTTCTTAAAGACAAAAACGAAATATGGGTCCGATTGAAAAATAGAAACTTTGTCCATTAAGAAAGACATACTCTTTGTGTCCTTTTCGACCTGTTGATCTAGTGTCTTTTTGTCTTGATCGTTCATGTCTTTTTATATGTCTTTAATTTGTCTTTTAGTAATTTTTATCCTCTGATGAGGACATTATATATAAGACAAAAATAAATGCAATGAAAAAAAATTTCATCCTGTCCTAAAACAAAGGACAGTATAAATCTCTTTTATATGGGCCGTATTTTTTCATTGTCTTTTTAAAAAATATTTATATCTATATTTATTTTTTGTTGGTTGCACTGTTGTAACATGTTACAATATGCTCAATATGGCTAAAAAAGAAAGTAAGAAAAATGCCCACAGAGCTAAGGAAGAGCCTGTCGCTGAAACAAAATCATTTTCGTTTTCACATGACCTAAAGGAAGATACCATGCATAGTGTTTTTGCCATTCTTCTTTTTGTTATTTCAGTATTCCTATTAATGGCTCCGTTTCCAAAAGGTGATGGTAGTTTAGCTGGCCCAGTTGGTAAATGGCTTTACGATTCCCTACATTATTTACTAGGATTTGGTTACTACTTATTGCCGTCCTTAATGATCCTTTTAGCCATCTCTTTGGCAAGGGATCATTCCAGACATTTCCCCCTATCAAAGACTCTGGGGTCATTCTTGTTTTTCTTTTCTGGTTTAGGACTTGTATCAATAGCTCATCAGGGTGGAGGAGGAGTTCTTGGTGCACTTGTTTCATATCCATTAATTAAACTTTTCGATACATATATAAGTGTAATATTTTTAATTGCATTTCTTGTAATCTCCTTGCTAGTTATTTTTGATACAAAACTACAAAAGGACCACATATTATTTTGGAGACTTTTCAAAAGAAACAGAAACGCTGAAAATGACAACTTGGAAGATGCTACCGATATGGAAAATGAGGACGCGTCAATTGCTCTAAAAAAAGCAAAGGATGAAGAAAGAATAAACCGAGAAAAGGAAGAAGCTCAAAAAAGAGAAGATGAGAAAAATGCAAAATCTGAAAAAGAGAAAAATGCAACTAAACCAGAAGATGGAGATGAGATTAGTTTCAAGGATAAACTTTTTGGTAAAAAAAAGGATCCTGGTTTCAACCCTCTTGCAGCGTTCGTTCCTCCCCCACTTTCTCTACTTGAAGTAGATAGAGGTAAGCCTGGAGTTGGAGACATAAAAGCAAATGCAAACATCATCAAGAGAACTTTGCAAAACTTTGGAATTGATGTTGAGATGGATGAAATATCTATCGGGCCATCAGTTACAAGATATGCATTAAAACCTGCTGAAGGTGTAAAACTTTCAAGAATACTTGGACTTCAAAACAACCTAGCGCTTGCTCTTGCTGCACACCCTATTCGTATTGAAGCTCCTATTCCAGGAAAATCACTTGTAGGTATCGAAATACCAAACAACATAAAAACTACAGTAGGACTTGGAACATTACTTGCACAACCTGAATTTCAAGAATCAGAAAAACCTCTTCTTATTTCTCTTGGTAAAGGTATATCTGGAAAATCATATTTTGGTAACTTGGCAAAAATGCCACATCTTCTAATTGCGGGGGCAACAGGCTCTGGTAAGTCAGTTACGATTCACGCAATTATCACATCTCTACTGTATCGAAACTCACCACTTGCCCTAAAATTTATAATGATTGACCCAAAGAGAGTTGAACTCACTCTTTACAATAAAATCCCTCATTTACTGACTCCGGTTATCACAGACGCGAAGAAGGCAATTCTTGCACTTAAATGGGCAGCAAAAGAAATGGATCGCCGATACGACATACTAGAAAAAAGTAGTGTTCGTGACATTGATTCATATCACAAAAATATTCTTGCTCCTGCGCTAAAGAAGGCTCAGGAATCTGCAGGTTCAAGCTCAGAAGAAGATGTTACAAGTTCTCTACCAGAATCATTACCTTATATTGTCATAGTCATTGACGAACTTGCAGATATCATGCAGTCGTACCCTAGGGAGCTTGAGGCAGCTATTGTACGTCTCGCACAAATGAGCCGCGCCGTCGGTATCCACTTAATGCTTTCAACGCAAAGACCTTCTGTTAATGTTATTACCGGTCTAATTAAGGCCAATGTCCCCTCTCGTATCGCCCTACAGGTTGCTTCCCAGATTGACTCTCGTACTATTTTAGACAGTAGAGGTGCTGAAGAATTGCTTGGCGCAGGAGATATGCTTTATCAAGGATCAGAAATGTCCACACCTCAACGTATTCAGTCTGCATACATTACAGAAACAGAACTCAAAAATGTTGTTAAATATTTAATAAACAACAACGACTCACTCTCAACAAAAATTGAACTCTCCCCTGACTCCAATGGTGGTAGTGCTTTAAATGACCCTGTGTTTGACCAAAATCTTGGTGGAATAAGTGCAGGTTCCGGATCTGATGACGATGACGACCTGTATGAAGAGGCTCGTGAGATTGTTATACAGGCCGGCAAAGCATCAACATCTTATATCCAAAGAAAACTACGAGTTGGATACGCTAGAGCAGCAAGACTCATTGATATGCTTGAGGAGCGAGGAGTTATAGGGCCTGGAGATGGTGCAAAGCCACGTGAAGTACTTACTAGTAGCAATGCAGCAGCTTCTGCCCCTTCAAACTCATCCTCAAGTGATATTTTGTCTGAAAGAAAAAATGAGCCATCAGGATCAAGTTTTAGCCAAATAATGCAAAGCGAAACAAAACAAGAAGATGCTGGGGAAGAATCAGATTATTAGATCTTTTAGGTTACTTTATTAATTCACAATTTCTTTATTTCGTCTTTAAAGAAATTTAAATAACACCTGATAAAATATGTCTGGAGATACTCGAAAATCATTAATATCCAAAATTATATCCCTTAGTGTTTTTACGTTGATCTTAGGTTCATACGGTTTGTTCCAAGCACACAAACTTTTATCTGGACCTATCATTGAGTTGGATTCCCCACACACAGGGGTTACTGTTTCTAGCAATTTACTAGAAATAAAAGGGACTTCTCTTAATACCTCTTTTATTAGTTTAAATGATAGGCCTATTTATATGGACGAACAGGGTCATTTTACTGAAAAATTGCCCCTATATCCTGGCTATAATATAATCAACATAAAGGCAAAAGATCGATTTGGCAGCTTAGTTAGTAAAAACATTGAGATTGTTTATAATGAGCAAAAGAGCTAAAAAATAAACCGCTTAAAATAAAAACAAAATGGCAAAATTCAAAAAAGCAACAAAAAAAGAAATTCCAAAAGTTAAGGAGGAAATTGATGGTGATATTATTCAAACTGAAGATGGAGATACAAGTGAGAAAACAGACATGCACTCTATAGAGGACACAATTGCACAAATAAAAACAAAATTTGGAGACGATGCAATTATGAAGCTTGGCGAAAAACCTAGAGTAGACGTCAATGCAATACCTACAGGTTCTATTGGTCTTGATGCAGCACTAGGAGTAGGAGGACTCCCCCGTGGACGTATCGTCGAAATATTTGGACCAGAATCGTCAGGTAAAACAACCCTAACCTTACATGTTATTGCTGAAGCTCAAAAAAGAGCTGGCATATGTGCATTTATAGATGCAGAACACGCAATGGATCCAGAATATGCAAAAAGATTAGGAGTAAAAATTGATCAACTTCTTATTTCACAGCCAGATACGGGAGAACAAGCACTTGAGATTGTTGAGTCCCTAGTACGTTCCGGAAAATTAGATGTCATTGTTATTGACTCTGTAGCAGCACTTACACCTAAAGATGAAATTGAAGGAGATATGGGTGCCCACCATGTTGGTAAACAAGCACGTCTAATGTCTCAAGCTCTTAGAAAACTAACAGCTATAGTTGCTAGATCAAAAACTATTGTTATTTTTATCAACCAAATACGTATGCAGATTGGTGTAATGTTCGGTAACCCAGAAACAACCCCAGGAGGAAAAGCCTTAAAGTTTTACACTTCAGTACGTCTAGATATTCGTCGTATTGCACAAATCAAAAAAGGTGAAGAGATTATGGGAGGAAGAGTGCGAGTAAAAGTTGTAAAAAACAAGGTAGCTGCCCCATTCAAACAAACAGAATTTGATCTTATGTACAACGAAGGTATTTCAAAAGAAGGAGAAATAATTGCCCTTGGTGAAAAAATGAGTCTTGTAAGTAAGTCTGGAAATTCGTATTCATATGGAGAAATCAAACTTGGTCGTGGGTACGATGCCACCCGCCAATTTCTAAAAGAAAACAAAAAAATATCTGATGAAATCCTAAAGGAAATCAGAAAGAAACTTAAGGAAAACCTTTAAATAGGACACAACATCTGAATAAATAAGTACTAATTAATAAGTCTACTCCACCTAGACTTATTCCCCTTTCTACTATAGAATGGCTCTACTACTAAATAATTTGGCGAAATAGGTCGCCCCACAAACCCATGCTTGAATATAATGAAATTACCCTACGAAAATACATCATTTTCGAAAAAGAGCCCTATGAAGTACTAGCCTCTCATGTTTTTCGAAAGCAACAAAGAAAACCAGTAAATGCGACAAAACTTAAGAACCTCATAAGCGGACGTATTGTGGAGCACTCCTTCCATGTATCTGATAAAGCAGAGGAGGCAGAAATTGAAACAAAGAAAGTAAAATATCTTTACCTGAACAAATCCGAGTACTGGTTTTGTGATGAAATTGATCCTGCAAACAGATTTAAACTTGAGGCTTCCCTACTAGGTGATGCTATAAAATATGTTAAAACTGGTTCAGTTGTTGAAGCCTTAATCTTTGAAGAAAAGATTTTTGGTGTAAAACTTCCAGTAAAAGTTGATCTTAAAGTTACTGAAGCAGCTGATGCTGTACGAGGTGACACCGCAAAAGGTGGAAACAAATTAGTCACACTTGAAACTGGTGTTACCTTAACAGTACCCATGTTTGTAAAAGAAGGAGATGTTATTCGACTAAACACAGAAACTGGAGAATATTCCGAAAGAGTCTAGTTTTTCAATTACTGTTATTTGTAATTTAAACTAGATAAAACAAAAGAACGCTTCAAACAAAAAACCTACTTTACTCACTCGTCCCACTTCCTTAAGACTCAAGGTCTTTCTGGATGTAGCGAATGTTTAGTAAAGTAGGTTTTTTATTTAAAACCGGTACTACTCAATTTTTTAATTTTCTCTATCGTGAAACGAAAGGCAATAGTGCCATAAAACGAGCGCGCTTGATGGCGTTGGCTAGTTTTCTCTGATTCTTTGCAGTAACACCTGTTCGCTTTCTTCCAAGCATACGTGCATGAGGATTTACAAACTTCTTCAAAAGATCCACATCCTTGTAGTCGATGTGCTCAATGTTGTTTTGAGAGAAGTAACATGATTTCTGGGTTTGCATAATTTTCTATTTATTTTAATAATTTTTATTTTTTAATCGGTCGATTTCTTACTTATTTAATATCTTAAAATGGAATATCTTCTGGGTTGATCTCTTCTTCTGGATACTCAATACTGTCGAGTGCCCCACTTCCCGAAGGACCAGCTGACTGATCATCGAAGGCAGGCTTTCCAGTCCCTGATGATGTGGCGCCCGTGCTTGGAGCAGCCCCTGGAGCCCCTGCTCCACCCGTTCTTGGACCAAACTGCACTCTATCAGCCACTATTTCAGTACGATAGTTTTTCTTGCCATCTGGACCATCCCAAGACCGTGTTTGCATTCGTCCTTCTACCAAAACTGATGCACCTTTGCGAAGGTATTGGGCAGCAGTTTCAGCCTGTCGTCCGAACACAACGATGTTGTGATAATCGGCACTCTCTTGTTTGGCACCATTCTTGTCTTTCCAAACACGGTTAGTGGCCAATGAAAAAGAAGTCACTTGAAAACCAGAAGGGAGAGATTTAAGTTCTGGATCTCTTGTTAAATTTCCTATAACAAGTGCTTTATTTAGATACATATTTATATTGCGAGATTAGCTAATAACTAGTTAATAACAAGATCCTCAATTGTCTTGTCGATCTCGGCTTCTGTCATTGGAGATGTTTCAGGTACTGCATCTACTGTTTCTGTTGTTTCAACTGCTTCGGTAACGACCGCTGCGTCAGTTGATTCCTCTGAATCAGCATCAGTTTTTGATTTTCGAACAATACCCTTTCCATGACTCTGCACAACCTTGTTTCCGTAAAGAGTATTTTCTTTTACTGTCTTAATAATAAGGTATCTTAGAACAATATCACTAAGATCAAGCTGCTTTTTTAGATTTTCAATTGATTCAGCTTCTGCTTCAAATTTTACCCAACCAAAATAAGCTCGATCATATTCATGATTTACAGTTTTGAGTTTTTTTGTGATTGAGTAGGCCAAAACAATTGACTTTGGAAAATCTTCTGAAATAAATGTTCCATTTATTTTCTCAATTTGTGACTTTAGATTTGAAAATTCAACAGCCACACTTTCCTCAGGAAGTGTTGGTACGAAATGAAAGCCGAGCTCGTATACTTTTGAATTTGTATCTTCGCTGCTATTTAACGTGTTTTCTGTTGTTTTTTCTTTAGACATGTTCTAGAGACTACCATACTAGCCATATTTATGCAAGATTTTAATACCTACTAGGTACCAATATGCCGGGAAAACAACCTCCAATGGGACCAAAACTGAAGGTATTGGGTGAAATTTAGGCTCAAATCTACATCTCAACTATATCCCGAACAACCTTTTTGAGTTCTTGAGGAGCTGTATTTTGACAGTATCCAGGTCTAAATCCTTTATTTCAGCCATTTTTTTGGCCACTTCTACCACATACGAGGGTTCATTGCGCTCGCCTCGATAAGGCACCGGAGTGACAAAAGGGGCATCTGTTTCGATATGTAGAGACTCCAGAGGGACATATTTAATAAGCTCATCGTATTGACGGGCAAAAGTGATCACGCCAGTGAAAGACAAGGTGAAGCCGATTTTTAAGAATGCCTTAGCCTCGTCGAGGGTACCCGCGAAGAAGTGAGCATTCCCCCTCAATTTTGCACCATACATGTTGAAATATTCATCAAGAATTTCTAAAATCTCTCTATAGGCGTCTCTAGCGTGAATCATCAAGGGTTTATTGTATTTTATCGCCAAATCAATCTGCTTCTTAAAAAGTTCCTTCTGACGTTTCTTTTCATTCTCAAAACCCTCTTGCTCTATTTCATTGTTGGCAAGCTTTTTTGTAAGTCTAAAAAAATCTAGACCACATTCCCCTATTGCGACAATTTTTGGATGTTGTAGCAATTTTTCATATTCTACTTGATCGAATGATTCCGTAGCATTGTCTTCCGGGTGTTGACCTATACAGGCATAAAGATTTGAATATTTTTCTGCAAGCTGAACCGCCCTACGAGAGCTTTCTAAATCTGTACCTACGGTAATAGTGGCCACCTTAGAAATTTCCATACGTTCTAAAAGGTCATTAAAATCTGCCTCATAGTCTGGAAAATTCAAATGTGAGTGTATGTCTATGTATTCAATTGGTTTTTTTTCTTGATCCATTTTTTATATTACTTTATAGTTTTTTACCTTACATAGCTATTATAACAAACATTATTGTTGATTTTTTGAAATAATTACTGTAGTTTACCCTATAGAGTACAACCAACCAAAAGGAGCTTACATTGAAAAGATCTAGAAGAGGCCAGAGAAGGGACCCGAAAAAGGGACCCCTACCACCAGAGGTGGTAAATTTTGCAAGGGGTTTAATAGAAAGTGGGGTTCACCCATCTTTCTTCAACAATTTTGCAAGCGCAGACGTTAGTCCCCACCACTTCAGAAGTTTTGAACTGGCACTTGCGCTGGCATCGCTCTGCAGAATTGCGGAAAGTGAATTGGACCATAGTTCATCTCACTTTAGACCAATCGCATTAGATTGGTATTTGGGAAAAGAAGAACCAAAAAATCACCTACTGGATTTCGACAGAAAACAACTTATCGAAATGAAGCAAGATTGTGTAGCAACCTACACAAATCAGCTTCAACCAAAACTTGATCCGACAAAAGTTTTTGTAATCAATTCAACGTTCCAAGAGGAAGGCATGAAACGCCTGCAGGATCTCTGTCATTACGGATTCAAGGATAATTATTTTCCTTCGTTTGAAGGAAATGAATATCTTCGAAAAAACCGCATTGGGCTTGGTCTCTCGCATGCATTGGAGGTGGCCAAAGAATTTTCATTATGTCCCCTAACAAAGGTCAATGAAATCACACCAATTTGTGGACCCCGAAGTTTTGGACGTTCACTTTTTATCTTGATTGATTACTTGGCGTACACTGACAAGCACGACACGGAGGGAACACCAACATTTGGGTGGCTCGAACTTCGCGTGATATCAAAGGAAAATTGTGGCGACAATAGACTTGCCATCAACCTACACAACAACCTCAATCGGATTATCCCAAAAGATTCTCTGATTGCCGTTGCAAACATTCAATGGTTTAAAAATCCCAGACCCTCTGAATATTAAAGGCTAGGATCGCCCAAAAGTCAGTCTTAGTCTTACTTTTTAGCAAAAAACCAAACCCGCCGTAGCATTAGCTTGTGGCGGGTTTTTATTATCTAAAATATTTTAATTTTATTACTAGTCTTTTCTAACAAAAAGTGGGGTCTCGGGCATTTTATTATCTTTTACGTAACTTAAAATTTTTGCTGAGCTTTCAGGTAGGATTGTGAAAAGGGCAATTGCAATTGTCTCAAGATAAGCTAGAAGAATCCTAATCTCCCCTTCCCCTTTTTCTTTATCAACCTTTATTGTTTTGAATGGTTGTGTATCTTGTATAAGTTTGTCTGCCAAAGAGATCACCTCCCAAACTGCGTCTGCGGCAATTTGAATATTAAAATTTTCAAAACCTTTAGTTTGTTTTTCATGAAGGTTTTTTGCGATATCCGTTTGAGCAAATTTTTCTGAGGTTTCTGCATCTAGGGAAACTCCGTTTGATGTAGACATTCTCATAACACGCGAGACCAGGTTGCCGAGGCTGTTTGCCAAGTTTGCATTATAAGCTTCTTTCATTTTTTCTTTTGAAAAAGGTGTATCTTCAAAAGGAGCAAGTTCTCGCAAAACAAAATATCTAAGTGCATCTGTACCATACTCATCAACTATTTCTATAGGATCAATAACATTTCCAAGTGACTTTGACATCTTCACACCACCCTCTGCCGTCACAAATCCGTTCACAATAATCCTTCTTGAGTTTGGAAGTCCTGCGCCGAGTAAAATCCCCTGCCAAATAACAGACTGAAATCGAGTGTTATCCTTTCCACAATACTGAGTAGGATCTCCATTTATCCAAAATTTTTCAAACGTATCAGTGTCTTCTGGCCAACCAAGTGTAGCAATATAACTAGTTAAAGCATCAAACCATACATACATTACATGGTTTGCATCCCCAGGCACCTCTATTCCCCAAGGCATTTTTGTTTTTAAACGAGAAATACTGAAATCCTGCAAACCTCGTGACACAAAAGCTTTCATTTCATTTAGACGCGAATCTGGAATCACCTGACAAGGACGGGCCTCATCTTCATATAGAGCCATTAATTTTTCTCCAAGCTCGGAAAGTTTAAAGAAATAATTTTCTTCATCTATCAACTCAAGCTCTCGGGTTGGGTGAAGTGGGCACTTTCCATCAACAAGTTCTGAGTCGGTTTTTTCTTCCTCGCATCCAACACAATATTTTGATTTATAATTTTTTTTATAAATAAAACCATTATCATTACATCTTTTCCATATTTCTTTTGCTGCCTTTATATGCTTTTCATCTGTTGTTCGGATAAAGTTTATTGGCACAGAACCTTCGCCTTCTGAAATACCAAGTTTTGGAAGCATGGTTTTAAAAAAGGCAGCATTCTCGTCTATATATTGCATCACATCCTTACCTTCCTTCTCAGCAGCTTCCCAAATCTTCATGCCGTGTTCATCGGTGCCAGTGTTAAAAAACACTTCACATCCTTGGAGTTTTTTGTATCTTGCAACAACATCAGCACGCACAAACTCAAGAGCGTGACCCATATGAGGTTTTGCGTTTACGTACGGCAGAGTTGTTGTGATATAAAAAGTTTTACTCATGAAAATTTTGATTTAATATTTAATTTAATATACTTTTATCTGTTCTATTTATTCTCTAGTTTCTGGATCTATAGAAAAACGCTTTCTCTTTTCAACTTCCTCAATATATTCCATAAGAGCAACAGAAATTGGAACAGAAAGAATAACTCCAAGAAAACCCGCAAGCTTCCCTCCGGCAATTAAGGCAATTATCACAACCAGTGGTGGTACCCCGACAATCTTTTTTACAACCAAAGGATAGATAAGATTTGATTCAAACTGCTGAACAATCACATAAAGTGCTATGACCAAAAGGCCAAGTGTAATTCCCCCATCAATAAATCCAAGCATAAAAGCTGGAATACCAGCAAGAGTCATTCCAAAAATAGGTATGAGTTCAAAAGTTGCAGCAAGACATGCGAGCAAGAAAGGATGTTGAACATTCAAAATAACCAATCCAAAATAAATTAAGATACCTATAATTACACCGAGGAGTACCTGCCCTTGCATCCATCTACCAATTTTTATTTCTGATTTTTTCCAAATATCAATAACAAATTTTTCATGCTTTAAAGGTGTGATAATTCCCAAAAATTCTGCGACCCCATCTTCCCTTACAGCTAAGTAAAAAGAAATTACGATTGCTATGACAAAGTTGAAAACCCCGCCAAATATATTTATCAATGTGTTCACAAAATCTCCAGAAAAACCTGACAACCAAACAACCACCGAGCTAACTATGTCAGAGACTGACACATTGGCAGGGAGATTTGGAAAAAAACTTTGAATACTTCCATATGCCCCTATTTTTATAGGGCTCACAAGATCTATAGTTTTTATATACTGAGGCAAATTATTTAAAACACTAACAGTTTCACCAAGGAGTGGTGGTATCACAAAATAAAACAATACGACGAGTACTATGAGGATAAAGAGATAGACAGTGACGACGGACAGAAGTCTCGGAAAATGTTTAGTTCTCAACCATTTTGAATAAGGCTCCACTACAGATGCAATAACAACTGCTGTAACTATAAGCAAAATGAGATCCCTAAGAATATATAAGAGGTAGATTAAAAAACCTACAGCTGCGATTTTGAAGATAGATCCTGCCGAAATCGATATATTTTCCTTTGTATTATGCTCCATAACACAAGCATATATCAGAAAACCACCATAAGCAACGATATTTTAAAATGGGCAATTTTATTTCAATTTAAGTAGTTTTTCAAACTTTGAATGCGTAGACTTTTTATGTGGACCAACAATACCTAGGTTCATGTTTTTTTCTATAAAAATCTGTCTGGCGAGCGTGCGTATTTCTTCCGCTGTCACTGCGCGGGTTTTTTCTTCTATATCTTTAGGTGACAATATTTCTTGGTTATATATTTCCTGAAAACCATAAAAATCAGAAAAATCATCCGAAGCTTCTAGACCAAGGTATAAAGATCCTATACGAAAATCTTTCGCTTTTTGCAGTTCTTCGTCAGAAATTAATTCCTCCTTAACTTTTTCTATTTCTTCCAAAATTCCCGAAACTGCCTCACCTACTCTAGAATGTGATACACCTGAGGAAACATAAAATGCGCCAAAATCTTTAGACGAAGAAAAAGAGGCACTGATCGAATAACAGATACCAAGATCACTTCTCATTTTTCTAAAAAGTCTTGAACTCATACCGTGACCAAGAACGGTTGCTAAGAGTCTAAGCGCCCATTTTCTTTCGTCATATCTATCAAAGGCTCTAAAAATTAAGGCCATGGTTGTCTGGTCTGTTTTCTTTTCATGAACAATCAACTCTGGTTTCTTCTGGTTTTCTTTAGTTTTAGGTGGTGCTTTGATTTTACCGTCAGGAAGAGTGCTAAACATTTTTTCTATGTTCTTGATTGTTGAAGCCTCATCAAATTTACCCGAAACAACCACGACAGTATTTGAGGCAAAGTAATTAGCTTTTCGATATTTGAGAATATCTTTTTTTGTGAATTTTTCTATATTTTCTTTTGGACCAAGAACATTTCTTCCTGCAGGTTGGTCACCGTACATTTTTTTATCAATCGCCTCCCCTAGAAGCCTTCCTGGTTGGTCATTCTTTCTATTGATTTCCTCAAGTATCACACCCTTCTCTTTTTCAATTTCAGATTCAGGAAGTATTGGATGAAGATATAAATCGCTGACAAGTTCCAATGCATCTGTTAAATGTGAGTAATGTGTTTTTGCATAATAACCGGTATATTCTTCTGAGGTAAATGCATTATATTCACAACCAATTTTTTCAAAATCAAAACTTATTGCATATGAAGATGGTCGTCTTTCTGTACCCTTAAAACACATATGTTCCAAAAAATGAGCTATGCCGTTTGTATCTTTAGTTTCATTAAATGACCCAGCTCCCACAAGGACCATAGCCGTAACCGTCTGATTTTCCTGCATAGGTACGGTAATAATACGTAGGCCATTTTTTAAAACTTTTTTATTATATTTCATATTTTTTATTTCTTATTGTTTATCCTTTTTAGCGACTTTAGTTTTGACATCAATTTTTGATTTTTTAAAGGAATTTACGACAGCTCTAGCAACAGCTTTTGCCACCCTTCTATCAAAAGGGCTCGGTATAATATAATCTCTTTTAAGTTCACTCTTTTTTACAAGTAAAGCTATTGCATTTGCTGCAGAAATTTTCATCTCATTTGTAATTTGCGGTGCGCCAGAATCAAACACTCCACGAAAAATACCCGGAAAAACCAAAACATTATTGATTTGATTTGGATAATCGGATCTGCCTGTTCCGAAAACAGCAATTTTAGTCTTCATGGCTTCTTCATAAGATATTTCTGGAGCAGGGTTTGCCATCGCAAAGACAAT
Source organism: uncultured bacterium (assembly GCA_903854195.1). Classification (GTDB taxonomy): domain Bacteria; phylum Patescibacteriota; class Minisyncoccia; order Phycocordibacterales; family CAINVO01; genus CAINVO01. The sequence goes on from CAINVO010000037.1 coordinate 16,735, forward strand.
TGGTTTGTCTGCCATCGTACTGACCCATTCTGACTTAAGAATGTTACTAGTTGATACGCCAATAAAAACATCAGAACCAATTAAAGCCAAATCTAAGCCACCTTGAACTTTAGACTTATTTGTTTTTTCAGCAATACTTTTTTTGTAAAAGTTAGTGTTTAAATCTTGCCGGCCAGAATGAAGAGTCCCCTTTCTGTCCAACATTATGATTTTTTCTTCTGGAGCACCAGCAATAATCAAAAGCTTTGTAATTGCCATCGCGGCAGAGCCGGCACCGTTCACAACAATTTTAATATTTTTTATATCCTTTTTAACAACTCTTAATGCATTAATAAGTCCAGCAAGCACCACTATAGCTGTGCCATGTTGATCATCATGAAAAACTGGAATATCTAATTCCTTCTTTAAACGTTCTTCGATATAAAAACAATTTGGGGCAGAAATATCTTCGAGGTTAATTCCGCCAAACGTTGGGGCTAATAATTTTACTGTTTCAATTATTTTTTCTGGATCTTGAGTATCGAGACAAATTGGGAAAGCATCCACCCCACCAAATTCTTTAAATAAAATAGCTTTGCCTTCCATTACAGGCATTGCAGCTTTCGGACCAATATTTCCAAGACCAAGCACAGCGCTACCATCAGTAACAATAGCCACGGTGTTTCCTCGAAGTGTGTGGGTATTTAATGCTTTTGGATTTTTTTTTATTAAAAGACAAACTTCTGCGACTCCCGGGGTGTAAGCAGTGGATAAGTCCTCCTTTGTTTTTAGAGGAACTTTAGATTTTACCTCTAATTTTCCTTTATATTTCTTATGTAGTGCTATAGATTTTTTTGAAAAATTCATCTGACAAGTATATCATGAGTAAATAAAAGGCGGCGGGCTCTGAAAGAGCCCGCCGCTTTAAATCTGACAGATCCATACAGATCTTCATTTTTCTACTGAACCTGACCAGGAATCTTGAAATTGATCACCCGATCCCCGACTTGAGAGATGTAAAACCCCACCTTCGTCTCGAACCCAAAGAATTTTGATATTGGACCGGTTTCGTCCTTTACCTTAATTCTTAAACTTGCTGCGCCCTCGCAATAAAGAGACAATCCCCAGTTTTCAAAATCCAGAGACTTAAGGTTTTTTTCAAAAACAACCTTTCCCAGAGTACAGAGTTCTGATAGATTTGAACTATCCTCAATACTCAAGGTTAGGCTATTTGGTTTTCCCAAAATCCCTAATCTCCCCTCGGACATGTCGATGATCCTTTCAAGCTTTCCGGTTTCCCGATTTGCAAAAAAGTATGCAAAGATTTTTTCTTCTTTGAGATTTCCACCGATGATCATGTCGTCACGTTTGAATCCAAGAATATACCCAGCTGCAAGCAAGGCTTGAGACTTAAGTAAAATACTGAACACTGACGGGACAGAATCATAAAGGTGCGTATCAAGAGTAATCCTGTAGAAATCTGTATTCCTTAGGAAACTTCTCGGAAGTGAGTTCCGCGTAGGTCCACACCCCGCTCGAACATGAAACGGTAAAGGTCCATCACTAAACATAAACAAAATTCTCCTTCTGATTTATTTTTTCTTAGGCAATCAAAGCATCTTTCAAAAGATAGGTCAAGTCATGTAGTGGAATACGCTCTTGTACTCCAGTGTCACGATTGCGAACCGTTACTGTATCTTTATTTTCAGGATTTTCTCCGAGAGTATCGAAGTCAACTGTGATACAAAATGGTGTACCTATCTCATCTTGTCGGCGATATCTTTTTCCAATGTTTCCATTATCATCAAAAGCAATTCTTCCAGCGAGAACTGAATCTTTACGAAGACTGTTAAAAACATCGCGTGCCTTTTGAACTAGTTCTGGTTTATTTTTTAACAATGGGAAAACTGCGGCCACAGTCGGCGCAACCTTAGGTGCAAATTTTAAATAAACACGAGGTTCTTCCCCTTCTTCTTTTGCAGGCTCCTCCATATAAGCGTCAGCAATTACTGCCAAAATCGTGCGCCCCACTCCAAACGAAGGCTCTATGCAATGCGGTACGATTCGAGCCCCTGCCTCCTCATCAAAATACGATAGGTCTACCTTTGACCCAGTGGCATGGCTTTTCAAATCAAAATCTGTTCTATAGGCAAGACCGTATAATTCTTTACGCCCGAAAGGAAAATCAAATTCAAAATCAATAGTTCTCTTTGAATAATGAGCTCTATCCCCATCCCCCACTTCAAGTTCATGAACTTTTTCAAGGTTGATGCCTAAGTCTTTTATATAATTCCACATTTCTTCACGAAGTGATTCAAAATTTTCAGCCCAATTTTCTTCTTTCACAAAATATTCGATTTCCATTTGTTCTAACTCTCTCACGCGGAAAATAAAATCACGAGGAGCAATTTCATTTCTGAAAGCTTTACCAATCTGTGCCAAACCAAAAGGGAGCTTTGGATGAAAACTATCAACAACATTTTTAAAATTAACGAACATACCTTGAGCCGTCTCTGGTCGAAGATACGAAATAGAAGAATCATCTTCAATAGCACCGATATGAGTCTTCAACATTAAATTAAACTGTCGAGCATCCCCTAGCTGATTACCATCAGGACTTTTAATTTTTTTCTCTTTAAGAAGATTGTCCATATCTTCAAGACTCATCCCCTTTGGATCAACACCATTGGCTTCTAGTAAATGATCTACTCTATAACGCTTCTTTGTTTTTAAGTCCTCAACTAGAGGATCAGCAAAACCGGCAACATGTCCGGTAGATTTCCAGACTTCTTGATTCATTAGAATGGCTGCACTTATTCCGTACATGTCTTCCCTATCTGTCACAAAACGTTTCCACCAAAGATTCTGGATATTATTTTTTAGTTCAACTCCAAGTGGACCGTAATCCCAAGTACCTGCAAGGCCTCCGTAAATTTCTGAACCTTGATATATAAAACCTCGACGTTTACAAAGAGAAATTATTTTTTCCATTGTGTTATCTTTTGCTGAATTGTTTTTGTTTTCCATTCTGTTTTCTTTATTTATTATTTTGTAACTCTTCCATCTCCATAGTTGTATGCGGGGTCTGTTGCGAAAGTTGAATCCAAAGCTTGACCAACATTTTGAACTACTGAACTTGTATAGCTATCCGTTCCAGAAAGCGTTGGGGCCCCAAGGATTTCTGGGGATGATTCTAGCTGACTTACACTCGGTAAAAATGATACTTGAAAATAAGCTTCTGGGGCTGCACTAGAATACCCTGCCCCTGCAGCCAGAGTCCCAACATTCCAAATTACTTGGTGTTTTTGTTGATCATATTTTACATCTGCACCAGCAGGACTGACCTTTCCTAGCCATCCAACATAGTTAGGTAGGCTTGCTGAAACTGTGGCTCCGTTTACTGTATTAAATGAATTGCTTGCTGTCCAGATGATAGTATATGTTGTGTTTTGGTCAACAACAGGAGGAATTGGCCCTGTATTTATAAAAGGCCCTACAGTATGCACTGCTCGGGAAGTAATGTGTGGGGCCGTTGCAATCCTAATAGTTTTTGAAACTGTAGAATTTATATCTTCTACAACATTTCTGTCCCCTAAACGTCTACCACTCACACTAGCATCGAGGTTGATTGATGGCTTTCTAAAATAAGCATTATTTTCAACTGATGATTGTAATGACGCAAGGGTGAATTGTAATTTACCACCAGCGTGTGGGGCAATAGATGCAAGTTCTGGAACGGTCGTTTTGTCCCAAGTCATAGTATTATCACTTGAACTAAAGAATCCTTGTTCGACCAAGATGTTTTTTGTATCAAGAATTTTTCCTGCAAGCTTTATTTTTATTGACGCGTCAGTAACAGGAACATTTAGATTGTTTTGCCAAGAAACCTCCCCTCTCACCGCATCTCCACCCTGAGCTGTAAAAACGGAAGAATTATCATCATTCAACAAAATATCTACCCCGAGAAAAGGCTGCTTGATTGCAAGTGGTTGTGTAAGGTTGGCAATAATAGCATTTATAGCAGTTGGATTATCCTGATCAGCAAGTCCCAATGAAAAATGGAAATCTCTTTCTTCTCCATCTTGACCTGTCATTCTACCCACGACAATAATGTGTCTATCTGTACCTGGTGAAATATCACCAATGTTCCAGGCTGTATTGTCTGGTGAGGCAGGATCTGGATTTGAACTTTCAAAAGAAAAACCAAAAGGATACTCAGCTTTTAATAAAACATTCTTAACGATACTGGTTGAATTTGATTTTACATGAACATCAAACTGCACATCTTGGTTTGAAACTGTTTCTTTGACTGAATCTACTGTTATAGAAATAGGAGCTGTTCCAATAAAAACAGGGTAATCTTTATTCTTAACAAAAATTGATGCTGATCCTGGAATGCGATATTCCAAAGATACTTTTATATTTTGCTGGCTATTTTCCTGACCAAAAAGAACTGGGTCTATAGAAACATGACTAGACTTTCCTGTTGGGAGTGTCCCGACAGGAATACGCTCTGTGATAAGTGGTGTGACCTGATCACTTGCAAGACGGGTGCTTTCTGGATATGTCACAACAAGATCTGAAAGTAGAAGATCTGTAGGGTTATTGTTTGTTATCTGGATATCAACAGGGAACGCCTCCCCCGCTGGAGTTGAGACAGATCCTTGCATTGTTATATCTATATTGTTTGGAGAGACTACATTTGTCCCTCTTACAAAAACTGCGATAGCAATACCGGCAGCAACAAGAAAAAAGACAAGGGCAAAAAGTAAAACTTTTTTAAAAATAGGAGTGTAAGTTTCTGCTGTATCTTCGTGAAGATCACCTTGATTTTCATTTTGCCAATCGCTTGGAGTATTTATCTTTTGATCATGCAGTACTTTACGCCGATAACTAGTTGGTTGAAAATTCTTAGAATAAAGTTGGGACTTTAGTTCATCGATATGATCATTACTATCTTGTGAATCCTTAGGATTTGGTGAAAAACTCATAGGAAAATTATATCATAAATGACAAGAATGGCCCCAAATTAACTATAACTGACTTTCTTTGAGTGAATTATTAACTGTCTGTATAGCTTCAAGACGTAAAGGCAAAAAATCATCTAAAAATTTCCTATCCCATTCTTTTGGTTCACAAGAGATAAAACCTGCAAATTTTCCAGTATTTGTAAAATACCCAAGTAACAATAAAACTCTCATGACACCTAGAATTTCTATAGATTTTAAATCATCATTGTTAATATCGCCAACATTATTTTCAAAATCACTAGCGTTTGATAGGCTATTTTTTTGATAAATAAAATAAAACTCAAAACAAAATCAAAAAGATCCGCATTTTTCTCTTCCCCAGCAAGCAGTCTATCAAGTAAAGAAAATATTCTCGCAACAACGCTAAAATTTTCAATTTTAGAAATGTCATCTATTTTCCCAGCGCTTGTAATACGCCAGACTTCTCTACCCCTAACCAAAGAAAGATGAACTAAGGAAAAGTCCTGCAGAGAATAGCGGAGCTTTGATTTTAACAATCTCACACCTTGTGCGGAGGCCCCTATCAAACCTAAGTCTTTGGTAAAAATGGTGAAAAACCTATTTGCATCTTTGGCTTCGCGTCCTTTTAAAATAAAACCATCGGTTTGATATATATGATGTGACATAAACTAAATCTCAACTTTGACTCCCGTCTCTGTAGAATCCACCACAGTCTCAATATTTTTAACAAGCGTTGGTTTCTTTATAACTAATTCATACTTTTTTATTAGTGAAATATTTTTTTCTGAACTAGTAAGTTTTAGGGTTAAGACGACATCACTTGGAGTCAAACCCTTTTCTTTTCTAGCGTCTTGAATTGCGCGGATAAGATCTCTAACGTCTCCCTCTTCCTGAAGTTCTGAAGTGATTTCTGTATTTAAAATAACGTCTTCGCCAAGATTTTCATTCACTGTTATTTTCTTTACATTTACCTCATCTCGAATCAAATCCAAAAACTCTGGCTTATCCCCTATTCCCTGCATGTGCGTACGAACTGAAAGTTCAGATAATGGTTGTCTAATTTTTATACCAGAAGAAGATCTTGCTTCAAGGCCTAATGTCACTAATTCTCTTGTTGTTCTCATATTTTCCAAAAGTTCTTTTTGTTCACTGCTTAACTCAAAGGAAATTGTGGCGGTTGAATCTTTCTCATTTACGGGCCAATCACAAAGGTGCACACTAAGAGGACCTATTTCAAGACTTGGGTTATTTAGAATTTCTGTATCAGAAATTTTTACTTTTTGATAAATATCATCTGCCAAAAATGGCATGATTGGTGCAATCAATTTTGCAAAGTTTTCCAATACAAATCTAAGAGTCGCAATTGCAAATTTTTTATCAGCTAGGTCGGAAGACGATAAATCTGCTTCATTTCCATCAAGAGCAACCTTTAATCTATCTCTAGAACGTCGCAAATACCATGTGGACAAATCATCAATAAAATCAGCAATTGGTCTAGTTGCCTTATCTATTTCGTAAGCATCAAGAGATTTAGTCATAATCTGACCAACTTCTGACATACGGGCAATAATCCATCTATCTAAAACATGAGGAGAATCAGATGAAGACATTGATCCATCCTTATATAAATCGTAGAAAGAAACTACATTATCTAAGCGTTGAATATTTTTCTTAAGAACCTCGTCAGTACCTTTTGTTGAAAATGAAATATCTTCAGCACGGACCGCTGGAGATGACATGAAAAAATATCGAAGGGCATCTGCACCAAACTTATTAACCGTCTCCATTAAATCTGGATAATTTTTTAAGCGTTTTGACATTTTCTGACCATCCTCAGCAAGAACGGTACCGTTCACAACAACATTTTCGTAAGGAGATTTTCCAAACAAAGCAACTCCTAAAACAAGTAGTGAATAAAACCATCCTCGAGTTTGGTCTTGTCCTTCTGCAATAAAATCAGCTGGAAAAAAACTACTCTCATCTGACAGAAACTCATTTTCGGATGACCCCTTCTCTTCAGAAAAAGGATAGTGTGCCTGAGCAAAAGGCATTGAGCCTGAGTCATACCATGTATCAAAAACATCTGGTATTCTTTTCATTGTTTTACCGGTGGCAGATTTAAAAACAACCTCATCTATAAAGGGTCTGTGAAAATCTAATTCGTAATTTTTGTTATGTGGAATAAAAGCAAAATCCAAGCCTGACCATGAAGCGGGATGTAAAAACTCGTGTCGCTCATTCCAGTATTTTATAGTTCTTGTTTTTGTTGCCCCGTCTGCAACAGCTAGACATATTTTTGCTGGACCATCATGAGTAATCACGAGGATGTTTTTACCTTCATATTTTGAATCTATGTCATATAAAAATTCTCCAACACGTTTTCGGATATCCATCATGCACTCTCCGTTTGGTAGGCTTACATCCGCATGATTATCAAAAGAATTTCTGAAAAAACTTCTATACTCCTCATATGACTTACCTTCAAGATCTCCGAAACCCAACTCTCTTATACGATCATCAATAATAATTTCATCACTATAACCAATAGTATCCGCGACCAATCTTGCAGTCTCTTGAGTACGAATAAGGGGTGATGCAATAATCAAATCTATATTTCTCTCCTTGAGGTCATTTGCTTTTTCTATTACTGAGGCTTTCCCCTTCTCCGTTAGATGGTAAGGTGCATTCACATCAGAAATCATAATATTTTTAACATTATGTTCTGCTTCTCCGTGTCTCATTACCACATATCTGTTGCGTCGAGTTTTTTCTTTTATTTCTTCAAGTGAACCTAGAACCTCTATTTCTTTTTTGTCTTCTTCATCTACACTGGCAACACTGACAGTTTTTTTATTAAGACCAGTTTCACTTTGCCAAATTGGAAGTGGAGCACCCCAATATCTACCTCGAGAAATAGACCAATCTCTAGCATTTTCTAACCACTTTCCAAAACGTCCCTCTCCGACATTTTTTGGACTCCAGTTTACGGACTTATTAGCATCAAGGAGTTTGTCTTTAAAAGTAGACACCGCAACAAACCATGAAGTTGTTGCATAGTTAAGTAGAGGTGTATCGCACCTCCAACAATGTGGGTAAGAATGGATTATTTTTTCCTTTGCAAAAAGATACCCATTGTGTGCCAACCATTTGATGATTTCAATATCAGCTTTTTGATGATCGTCTTTTGGCTTTACAAGCCCCCCAGCAAAATCTGTAACTTCCTTCTTAAATCTTCCATCGCCACTGACATGTTGAATAAACGGCAAGTTTTCCTTTTGAGCCAAAAGAAGATCGTCCTCTCCAAAAGCTGGTGCGATGTGAACAACCCCAGTACCATCTTCAGTTGTAACAAAATCTCCTGCACAAATTTTCCAACCTGCACCATTTTCCAAAGTTTTACCGGCTGGGTTTTTAAGCTCTCCATCTGATGCTGCTTTTTTGTAATATTCAAAAACAGGCTTATAGTATTTTCCAACTAAGTCCGATCCTTTTATTTCACCAACAACATCAAAGTCATTTTTTGTACTTGTTTTCAGAGCTTCTAATCTGCTTTTTGCAAAAATATATTTTTCATTTTCTAAACCTTTTACGTTTGTTATCAAATATTCAATTTCTGGATTAATTGCTAGCGCAACATTTCCAGGAAGTGTCCACGGGGTCGTAGTCCAAGCTAACATATAAGTTTTTTCAGATTCTTTTGGATTCCCTACTCCATGATTACCATCTAATTCAAATTTAACAAAAACAGAAATATCTGTGATGTCTTTATAGTTTTGGCTTATTTCAAAATTGGAAAGAGTCGTCTCACAACGTGGACAAATGTGCATTGATTTAAAACCTTCATAAACCAAGCCTTTGTCATAAAGTTTTTTGAAGGACCAGATTACAGACTCAGTGAAAGACGGATTCATAGTACGATAATCATTATCCATATCCACAAAGCGCCCAAGGCGAGGGATTATTTTTTTCCACTCGTCTGCATAACGAAGAACGTTCGCCCGCGCGACATCATTAAACTTTTCAATACCATATTCCTCGATAGCAACTTTACCATTAAGACCGAGTTCCTTTTCAACTAGATTTTCTATAGGTAGACCGTGGCAATCCCAACCCCAACGACGTGGAACAAAATATCCGCGCATAGTTTTGTAACGAGGAATAACATCCTTCATAGTTGTTGGAAGAATATGCCCAAAATGTGGTAGGCCTGTAGCAAAAGGAGGGCCATCATAAAAAACAAAGGGTTCAGCTGAGGATCGTAGCTCTAATGTTTTTTTGAAAATATCGTTTTCCTCCCAGAAAGCGAGGATTTTTTCTTCACGCAAAGCAGCTGGACTTTTTACCGATGCTTGTGTGGCATTCTCACTTATTTTTGATATTTCCTTGGCGTTTTCTTTATTTTCAGTTTTTTGTGACATGTTGAAAATATACCAAATAAAGCCTAAAAATAATAGGCTTGGGCACCTTAAAGGGAAAAAGCCGAGGAATATCTAGAGGTGCCAAATATATTACTTCTTGAGCGGTCAAACATATTATCTAGAGAACTACATCTTGTCAGGAGCAGAGATACCCAGAATCCATAGACCATTTTTCATAGTAGAGGCGAACGCTCTAACAACATCCAAACGATAATCCTTCAAAGCCCCAGCATTGAGTATGGGAGTTGAAGCATAAAAACTATTAAAGTCAGAAGCTATCTCCAAAAGAAACTGCGCCAGAGTGTGTGGAGCTTTGTTTTCACATGACTGCTGAACAATTTCTGAAAAACGGTACAATTTTCTTTCAAGCTTGGATACTTTTTCTACAATATCTTTAATAACACTATCCTTCTCTGAATTATCTGATTTATTTTCTTCGTTCTCATCACCGAGACCATCCCCCATCTCTAATTTAGATTTTTCTAGAATAGAAACAGCTCTTACATGTGAGTATTGTAGATACGGTCCTGAGTCACCCTCAAATGAAAGTGACTTTTCTTTATCAAAAATAATATCCTTACCAACAGACTGTTTCAATATAGTGTATTTAATAGCAGCAACCCCAACTTCCGAAGCAATCATATGTTTATCCTCCTCAGAAATACCAGGGCGATCACTAACTTTTTCTAAAGCAGACTGAATCATGTCAGCCAACAATGACTCCCCAGTAACAACATCTCCAGTACGTGAAGACATTTTTTGAGATTTTTTACCATCGGAGTTTGGTCCCACAGAAAGACGAAGCATCCCATGAGAAAGATGTTCAGATTTTTTAGCAATTTCTGGAAAAATAAAAGACATGGCTTTAAAGATTACTTTAAAGTAATCGTTCTGTTCATTTGCAGTAACTGTAATACCCAGGTCATATGGAAAGCTTTCATATTTTATTTTAGCGAGTCCAAGCTCTTTGCCTTCATAGGTAGTCAGACCCTCACTTGTCAAAAATACACGTGTGTGTAATTCACTTTTAGCTTCTGAAAAAATAACAGCGCCATCACTTTTTTCAAAAAGAGCTGGGGGTACAGCAGAATTTCCTTTTTCATTTGCGAGATGATCTTCAACTATTTTTTTTCCAACAGGAGAACTCTGACTCTCAAAAAAATAATGGTCAAAATTTGTACCAAGGACTTTGTATATTTCTTCAAAGTGTTCAAGTGACCATTCCCTACCTTTATCATAAATCTCGTTTAACTCATCATCTGAACGTTCGTATATTTTTTTATTGATTTCCTTAACCTCTATTTCAGCAGTTGGATCTTCTTTTACTTTTTTAGAACCAAGTGCATATGCAGCCCCAAGATAAGCAGTCTTCTCTGAAAGAGGTGTATCATCTGATGGAATAGCTTTATCCATAAAACGAAAACCCCAAATAGTTAAAGCAACGTGACGGCCAACATCACCTTGGTAACACAATCTTTTTACATTTGCACCAGAAAAATCATAAAGGCGAGAAAGAGCCTCTCCAATAATGTTTGTCATCAAATGCCCTATATGAAACTGTTTAAATGGATTCGGGTCAGTATATTCCACAGCAACCATTTTGCCTTCAAAAATCTTGTTTTTACCTAACGAATCTTTTGAATTATTTTCTATAACCTGTTTTATTGAATTAAAGAAAAAAGAATCATCAAGATAGAAGTTTATAAAACCTGGACCAGCAACTTCTATTTTTAATATTTCTGATGGTTTGTTTTTTTCAATCTCCCCAACAAGTTCCTCAGCAAACACTTTTGGGTTTTTATTTAATTTTTTAGAAAGAGATAAAGCGATACTTGTAGAAAAATCACCGTTAGACAGATCAGATGGATGCTCCAAATGAATTTCCAACAAATCAATATCCGCCTCTATTGCTAGGTTTTTTATTGCTGACTTTATTGTAGATTTTATTGTTTCAGATATATTCATAAGCTATTTATAATTGAATTTGAGATTCACTATACATTATTTTCCTGTACTACCAAACCCCCCTTCTCCACGTGAGGTCTCACCGAGGTCGTCCTCATTATTTACTTCAATTATTTCAGGTGATTCAACTTTTTGAATAAGCATCTGAGCAACCTTATGCCCAATTTCAAAAGTATAATCAAACTCTCCTAGGTTTATCATTCCTATCATTATTTCTCCTCGATATCCTGAATCTATAACACCCCCGACAGTCTTTAATCCTGACTTATGAGAAAGCCCACTTTTATCCCAAATAAGCCCAACATAACCATCTGGTATCGCCATAGAAATACCAGTTCTCACCTGTGCACGCTCACCTTTTTTTATTAAGACACTTTCAGAAACAAAAAAATCCATACCAGCATCTCCTGGATGAGCATACTTTGGTAATATTGCGTTGGGTGTTATTTTTCTTATTTTAATTTCCATATTTAAAAATTTATTTACTTCTCAAAACTTTATCAATTTTTTGAGCAATCAAAACAAAATCTTTTTCCTTTTTGCCACGGGTTGTTTCCGCGGCAGATCCAAGACGAATTCCTGACGGATCAAAAGCTGAGCGAGTTTCCCCTGGAATGGTATTTTTATTTACAATAATTCCAGCCTTTTCAAGAAGATCGCTTGCTTCTGATCCAGTAATAGCTCCCGCTCCTTTTTCATTTTTTACTCCAAACATCCAAACATCTACGAGTACGAGGTGGCTATCTGTACCCGCTGACACAACATACCAACCTAGGCGCGCGAGCTCTTTGGCGAGCGCGCTGGCATTTTTCTTAACTTGGACAGCATATTTTTTAAAAGCGGATGTATCTGCTTCTTTCAAAGCAACAGCAACTGCAGCAATTTGATTCATATGCGGACCACCTTGAAGTCCTGGAAAAACGGCTTTGTCTATTAAATCTGCAAAACTTTGTTCTTTTCCAGTTTTCTTATCCTTCACAACTTTATCTTTTCTAACAAAAATCAGAGCGCTTCGTGGACCGCGTAAAGTTTTGTGAACTGTTGTCGTAACGACATCTGCATATTCAAAAGGGCTTGGGTACTGCTTCCCTGCCACAAGACCCGCAAAGTGAGACATGTCACACATTAATATTGGATGTGTACCATCCGCCAACACTACAGAGTATGCAATCTCTTTAAATTTTTTAAAATCTACTGTGCGAGGATAGGCAGTAAAACCACAAACAATAATATTTGGCTTTTCGACAATGGCTAGTTTTTTTATTTCATCATAATTTATCACTTCAGTTTTTGGATCCACTCCGTAAGGAATTTGTTTCCAAAATTTTCCAGTTGCTGAAACTTTATGTCCATGAGTAAGATGTCCGCCATGAGAAAGCGACATACCCATAATTTTTCCAGTTCCGTCCGACGGAAGAAGACCAACATAAACTGCTAAGTTTGCTGGAGAACCAGAAAGAGGTTGCACGTTTACATGCCATTTATCTTTTGAAAGGCCAAAAAGTTTCAACGCTCTTTCCTGCGCAAGAATCTCTATTTTATCCGTATATGTTTGACCTCCATAATATCTTTTTCCTGGATACCCTTCTGCATACTTATTTGTAAATTCTGAACCAAGAGCTTCAAGTACATCTTTAGAAACAACGTTCTCTGACGCGATTAAATTAATAACTTTTTTTTGCCTTTCTTTTTCAGCTTTTATAAGCTTTGAGATTTGTATGTCTTTCATATTGTTGTGGTTAGTTTTTTTGATTATATCACTCAAAACAAAAAGCAATAAGTAATGAGATTGTGCAATTGACTAATTCTGAGATAATACTAGTATTGCAACAGAAAACAGTAACTTTAAAACTATGGAAACACCTATAAACTACAAGCCGTACAACGAGAGATTGCCTGACAGGCAATATCACGATCTACTTGAAAAAATAGTTAAAAATGGCCGAAAACTAAGGCCTATACATGCCCGTCTTCCAGAAAATGCAAACACGGAACACAAATATTCACTTGAGTTAACAGGCCAAGTTCTTCAATATGACATGTCGAACGGCTTTCCGCTTATGAACATTCGTGACCTCAGAAAATCCTTCAAAGGCGCCTTAGGCGAAGTAATAGGATTTCTTCGTGGAGCTCAAACTCTAGAGGAACTTAAAGATGCAGGATGTCCAAATATTTTCTGGGAACGTTGGGTTCCAAAAGAAAAATGTGAAATTTTTGGACTACCAGAACATGATCTTGGTCCAGGGTCATACGGGGCAATTCTCCGAAGAATGCCTTTCCCTGGAGGAAGTTTTGATCAGGTTCAGGCACTCACAAAGCAAATGAAAGAAAGGCCTTTTCTTAGAACACACATGATCACGACCTGGTATCCACCATTTGCAATGGGTGACATTACACAAAATGCTCCAAGAAAAGTTGTTGTGGCACCTTGCCATGGAAATGAAATTCACTTCGTTTTATTTGATGAAGAAAAAGAATTAGAACTCGTCCTTTACCAAAGATCAGCGGATGTCCCTGTTGGACTAGTGCTCAACATTGCGGAATGGGCAGCCTTCGGAATGATGGCTGCTCACATTTTGGGTTACAAATTTACTAAGTACACCCACATGATGTCAGAACCTCATATTTATGACATCCAACTGGAAGCAGTGGAGGAACTCCTAAAAAGAGAACCGAGACGCTTGCCAACAATCCACTTGAATCCTGGGAGAAAAGTGGAGAACTTCTGGGACTTTAAACCTGAAGATTTCCGAATAGACGATGACTACGACCCTCATGAAAACATGCAGATTCCAACTCCTATTTAAAAGAAAATTGGAAATAAAAAAACGGCCTCGCTTTCAAAAGCGAGGCCTCTTTTTTATTTATAACCCATAGTGATATACTCATGTAAATATGAGCAAAAAATACGTAAATATCGACAATTCCACAAGACCAGCAGGAGATGATAAATATAAAAAAATAATTGAACAAATAAGCAAAGACGACGTTTGCCCTTTTTGTGAAGAACACCTACTTAAATACCACAAAAACCCAATCATAAAATCTGGCACATTCTGGACACTGACAACAAACATGTACCCATACAAAAACTCAAAATATCACTTTTTAATAATCCACAAAGGACACATTACAACAACAAAGGATATAAGCAAAGATGCATGGCTAGAGTTATATGAAACGATAAACTGGATTGAGAATGAATACGATATATCTGGTGGAACCTTTTTTATGAGATGCGGAGATACCTCAAAAACAGGAGCTAGTGTTACCCATTTACACTCACATCTTGTAACTCCAGACAAGGATAAACCTGGTTACGAACCAGTCATTGCAAGAATTGGTTAAAAATAAATTATTTAACTAGAATAATCTCTATTCCTTTAGATTTGAAAATATTTTCAGCATCTAATAGTGAATAACCTTTTGAGTAGTACACCTTTTTTATACCTGCTTCACTGATTAGTTTTGCACAAACGGGACATGGAAAAACTGTTAAATACAAAGAGGACCCGTCCAAACTTATTCCCCTTTTTGCAGCCTCAGCAACTAAGGCTGCTTCTCCATGTATTGCAGTAGAAAGCTCAATATTAACTCCCCCATCAAAATTACTCCTGGGATCACCGTATGTATCTAAATTAAAATCTGAAGGTAAATGCTTATTGTGTCCAACAATTAATATCTGGTCATTTTTTACAATAAGGCTTCCGATCTGCCTCCACCAGTCTGAACTTTTTTTTGACTCGTCGTAGGCCTTCCCTATTAACTCCTTGTCTCTTTCAAGCTCTGAAATTACCCTACCTTCAGAAATTATGTTTTCTGTTGTTGTTATTTGTCTATCCCAACGTAAAAAAATAGATTCAAAATTTATTTTTTTACCAGGTAAGTATTTTTCTGCAATAGCCCGATTGATATTATCATCAGGCATAATTATATTTACATCATTCAAATCAATTTCAGAAATACTTTTTCTATCAACAACCTCAATTTCACTAAAAATATCTAGAGCCTTAAGCATTTTTTTAAGGTCGCCTTGCTCTGGAGTTCTAAGATCTCTCTCTATATGTGGAAAATCTTGGACAAAATCTGAACCCAAAATATACAAGTCACCAGAATATTTTTTAAAGAAAGAAATGTATCCAGAGTGAATTGCAGGGATAATACTGATTACTACATTTTTTTTCATATTTTATTAGCCTCTTCTGATTTTTTCTAGAAAATCTTGAGTTAAATTATTTACTTCTACAGCTAGTTTTTCGACACCCTCCATTGTCAGTTGTCTTATTCTTGCAGTCGTGGATGTTGTTGCTTGAGGAGGAAACACAACCACTTCATCACACCACTCGCTAGCACTTTTTTTAATTTCATCTGGAATATCTCCAGTTGTCTGAGAAAATACTAAAAAATCGGGTCTGATCATTTCTTCTAATTTTGTCCTCTTATCATCAACATCTCTAAGAGTGACAACATCAACATGTCTTAGGTGTGTGAGCATGGTAATCCTTTCGTCTTCTGGAACAATTGGTCGATTAGGTCCTTTTCTTTTTTTTGTCAGAGCATCTGTATCAACTCCAACAATCAAAATATCACCTAAAGCCTTTGCCTTTTGAAGATATAGAGCGTGTCCGTGATGGACTAGATCATAAACACCTTGAGTTAGGACCACTTTCTTACCCTTAGATTTACAATACTTTGTAAATTCCAAAAGCTCATCGTGGTTTGGTATAAATCTATCGCTGAAATTTACAGTATTTTCTAGAATTTTTTCGTATTTAGAATCCATAGGTAGAAGTCTATCACAAAAAGATAGTCTCGAAAATTACAAAAGTTTTGACATTATTTCGTCCAACTGTCTATGTAAAGACTCAAAACCATGATTATTGTCTAACTGATAATCAGCCGAGGCCATAACCTCAGGTATCTGAACTTCAGTCTCAAGCTTGTGGTCATTCATAAAATCTTCGAATGTCTTTTCGGTATCCCCCACTTTTTCATTTCTTTGAATCATTCTTTCATATCGGAGATTAGGTTCAGCTGAAATTGCAAAAAGAATAAATTCTGGAAGCTTTTTAAGGTAAGCAATATCTTCAAAACGCCTAACTCCATCAATAATGACAAGATCTTTTTCTTCTAAGATTTTTTTAGCATCAGCGGTCACAACTTTTGCAAGCAGATCTTCACCGAAAGTTTGTCTAAGAGCCAAAGAAAGACTTGATAAATTTTCACGACTAAAAGGTAGACCTAGTCGATTCAAAACATCTCTTAAAATTGCAGAAAATTTTGAGCTCTCTGCCCCGTATTTTTCTATTAAATATTTTTTTGTTACCTCCTTTCCACTCGCAATCTCCCCTGTCAATCCGATTATTATTTTAGCCATTTTATTTTAGAATTATAATTTAAATCATATAGCATATTGGTGTTTTTTAAAACTTAAACAATGCAAATTAAGTGTTATAATATTTTTCATGATAAAAACCTTCATCATAGCTGCAATGACTGCAGACGGATTAATAGCTCGTGACAAAAAACATAGCGCATTTTGGACCAGTAAGGAGGATAAAATTCGTTTTGTGGAGCTTACTAAGCGGGCGGGGGTTGTTGTAATGGGCTCATCCACCTTTGAGACTCTCCCCCGCCCGCTTAGTGAACGATTAAATATTGTTTACTCTCGTACCAAAAATTTTGATGGGGCAGAAACAACTCAAGATGACCCGACCACACTTATAAAAAAACTTGAGGGGCGAGGATTTAAAGAAGTTGCTATTTGTGGTGGCTCAGAAATATATACACTTTTTATGAAAGCAAAGGTTGTCGATAAAATATATCTCACAATTGAACCTTTGGTTTTTGGAAAAGGAATTAAACTTTTTAACGATGAAATTACGGCTCAATTAAAATTAGTATCTATCACAAATACACAAATCAACACCGTACTTTTAGAATACGATGTTGATTGGGGTGAAACAAAAATTTAATTCTTGTAATTAAAATATACTTTTGAGCACATTTGAATACACTTGGGACACAAGGCATCTAGAGCACTACTCCGAAACTTCCGGTAAATCAGCATCTTTAGGTAACGAATGCTTCTTAACGATATCATTACCATCTCTCAAACCCTTTTTAATAATAACAATTTCCTCAGGTGTTAAAGGTACTTGATCATATAACTTAGAATTTTCTGTATTAGTTAACTCTTCGTATTCCATAGCTAAGTCTGTGGCCTTACTTCCTCCTATTCCTTGGTTTAAAATAGTTTCAATATCTTCTGGGTGATTCTGAATAATCCAATTACTGAAATCTTTAGACATTCTTTCTTTCATTATGGTATTTTTGTTTACAGCTTCTTGATCTTGAATTGTAGAGAAAGAAAAAGTTTTAGGTAATTTTTCTTCTAAAGTATCTGCTGGGGAATATTCACTAATAGCCCATGTTAAATTTTTTTCGAGTTGCTTTGCTTCGACCTTTCCTTCTGCATCAAGATATCCAAATGGATCTTCCTCTGACCATCGCTCGGAAGATGTAGATGGTGTTCCGTCGACATCTTGAGTGGCTTCAATTAAAACTGGATCAAAATTATTCACTGCTTCATCTGCTGACTTTTGATGTTGTTCTCCTCCAAAAAAACCTGCTGTCGCTCCTGCCGCTGCTATAGCAATAGCAGTACCTGTAAGTCTAAGTCTTTTTAAAAAACTCGCTTGTTTTTGTTGTTTATTTTCTTCCTCCTGTTTCTGAAATTCAGATGGCTCTGGTATAAAACCTTTTAATCCTTCGTTCATAAATTTAATTATTTATTTTAATAACGCGTAAATTGTATCATAAATACCAAAAGAAAAGACCCGGTAGTTTAAAACTACGGGGCCTTTTTTTGACCAACTGCATTGAAAAAATGCTACATTTCATTGATTCTTGTCAGCAACTCTTCAACCTGATCATCAAAGGGCCTCCCTGTATCCTGGTGATCATATTCGACGTATTTTGGAAGGTAATGTTGACCGGCTGTGCCAACATAATGATCAAGAATATCAGTAGGAATTGGGCCGATTTGGCGATCCTTTTCAACAAAGACAATTACCGGCCTTTTTCTTTCCAAAGCCTGACCAATCTCAAACCAAGTATAATAACTTGGGTAATCGATAAAAGCCACGATGGCACCCACATTGGTGATTCGGGTAAGAAGACATGTGCAGAGATTTGCCCCAAGGCGCTTATCCCTACCTCCATTATCCCTTATCGAACATACTTCATTTCCTTGGCCTATAAGTCTTTCAACCAAGGCAGAATGAAGCCTTAAAAAGCGTTCAGGCGCGTTGCACCCAACATCACACAAGTAAAGCTTTCTACTTGAATTAACAGCTATATTATTCATTTTAAAAAATCTGTTTTTACATTAACATCATTTAAAAAACTGTCAAACAAAACCATTCTAAAACTGAGGTGTAGACAAAAAATAAAACACCCCTTTTGGAGTGTTTTATTTTTGTCTATATAATTTTATTTATTTAACTTCCACTCCCATTGAACGGCATGTACCTTCTATGATTTTCATAGCTGCCTGAATATCATTTGCATTTAGATCTGGAAGCTTTTTCTCAGCAATTTCCTTGATCTGAGCCTTTGTGATTTTACCAACCTTTTTTGAAACATTAGTTCCCGATCCTTTTTCAACTCCGATAGCTTTCAAGATAAGGGATGATGCTGGAGGTGTCTTTAGAACAAATACATAAGAACGGTCTTCATATACAGTAATAGCAACTGGAACAATATCCCCCATCATTTTTGCTGTAGCAGCGTTGAACTTTGTAACGAAATCTCCGATGTTAATACCGGCCTGACCAAGAGCAGGACCTACTGGAGGTGCTGGATTTGCCTTTCCGGCAGGGATCACTAGTTTTAATTGTTTGATTATTTTCTTTGCCATATTTTTATTTTATTTTGTGCATTATTTAATGCGAGGCCTAGAAGCTTGGCTCCACAGTGTTTCTGATACTAGCTTATATTTTTCGAACTTGCAAGAAATCAAGTTCTACTGGTGTTTCGCGACCGAACATTGAAACCAGGACTTTAACCTTACCTCTTTCTTCATCAACTTCGCTAACCTTACCTTCCAAATCCTTGAATGGGCCATCTGCGATATTAACTGTATCCCCAAGGGCAAGGTCAATTTTATGTTTAACGGTATCCACACTCATTCGTTTAAATAACTCGTCTACTTCATTTTTATCTAGAGGCACAGGATAGACACCAGATCCAACGAATCCTGTAACACGCGGAGTGTTACGGACGACGTACCAAGAATCATCTGTCACGATCATATCCACTAGAATATAGCCTGGATAGATCTTTTCATCCTCCTCTACTCGTTTATTACCTTTAATTTTGATTTTCTTTTCTGATGGAACAAGTACATTAAAGATCTTATCTTCCATTCCTAGAGACTCTATACGCTGCTTAAGATTTCGGAGCACTGCATTTTCATATCCAGCATAAGTGTGGATAGCGTACCAGTTTCTCTGTCCTTCAATTTGTTTACTCATATTTCTATATAAAATATTTAATAAGAACTAATAAAATAACCTTAGCCGATCAACGCTTTTAGACCATTTGTAAAAAGTGAATCGAAAGCTCCAAGGAATAGAGAGAGTAGGAGTGAACTTACGACTATAAGAATAGTGAACAAAATAGCCTGATTTGTAGTTGGCCATGTTGTATGCTTCATTTCAGCATTTGTTTCTTTGATATATTTGATGATTCCCATATTGTTTTTAATAAATGGCTAAGATAATAGGTTTTCTTACTAAAAAACCCCTCGCGGGGTGATTTAGCTATATAGTAGTACTCATCAAACAATAAGTCAAGGAAGGCTCTGAGAAGGATTTAGTTGATTTGGTATGTGATGTTTACCTCTGAAGTCACTTTATTCTCTCCTACAGGCAGAGCAGGGACTGGAGCGGCATCAACAGACTTTGCCATACTTCCATACACAGATGCATATGTTGGCATTGGGCTATATGAATCAGAGAAACTTGAAACTTTTCCAAGATGAACACCTAATGTGTTTGCAAGATGAATAGCTTTGACTCTTGCATCGATGATTGCAGCATCACGGGCCTGTGATTGCAACTCATCCTGATTATCTAAAGAAAGACTAAGATCTCCAATATTTGTTATTCCTAAACCTCCAATACCAGCTATGAGAGCTGACGCTCCATCAACTTTTCTAACTTTTACTGTAATAGTCTGATTTACTTCAAAACCTGAAGTTTTTGGAACGCTCGGTGGACAAACTTTTGACGTACAAATAATTGGCTGGGAAATATAATTATTATAATGTGGTCCAGTCTGATATGAATTTGTTTGAATATCTTTATCATCAATACCAGACTGCTTTAGAAAAGCTAAGGCTTTTTGACTCTTGTCCGAAGCTTTTGCTTGTGCAGATTGAATTGTTGCTGCATTCTCACTAATAGTAAAAGAAAATGTACCCATATTTGGAATCGCATTAACTTCTCCCTTACCAGTTACTGAAATAGAACTGTTTACAGTATTATCCTGACCAATAGTTGGATAAGACTTAATAGTATTTACTGTTTTAGCTATTAAAAAGATTGAGACGAGGGCTAGAGAAACTATCATAGCGAAAGCTACGCCCTTCCCCATTTCACTGGAATCCATCCAGTGTTTATTGTTTGGTGTTGCCATGCAAATATTATATCACGACAAAATTTATTTTTTTATTTTTTATCCTCAACTTAAAAATATATTTTTAAAAATTATTTTTTAATTGGATGAAATACCACCATCGCAGAAAGAACTGAAACCAAACCTGTTACAATTCCTCCAATAATATCAATTGGCCAATGAGCACGTAAATAAATACGACTCAAACCAACTAGTAAAATAATTACGAATGATCCAAGACACATAATTTTATGTTCTTTCCATTCATTTCTCCATATTCCTCGAGAAGCCAGCCAAAGAACGACTAGACAACAAAAAATAGTTGTCATTGTTGTATGCCCACTTGGAAAACTATTTCCAAATACTGAAACCATCGGATTTAGTGGCCTTGCAACAGGAACTAGATTTTTAATAATATAAAAAGAAGTCAAACCTATTAGAATCGCGGCGGCACTGACCTTAGCGTATATATAATGTCTTTTTTTTACAAGATAGCCTACAAAAAATATTGAAAAAACTATTAGAGAAAGAGGATCTGCAAGAGTTGTTATAAAAAACATAACGCTATCCATAAAAGGTATATTGTGTAGAGGTTGAATTAAAGCTATAAAAAAATCATTAAACACTGAAACATCCATATACATACAGAATACCAAATAAAATTACTTTAAAGAAATATTTAACCCTCTTTACTTTTAACACCTGAATGAACTATCATGGAAATATGAAAAAGATTCCAACTTTTACCTTCTTAATCCTCTTAGTAGTTTTTGTTTCTTTCTACTTTTTTATTAAGAATGTTTCCGCACAGGAACTATATGCTGCAAATCCATCAAATGCGACAAGAGAAACCTGCATATTAAATGCAAAAGAAAATAAAAATATATCTATAAAAGAAATTGTCGATAAACGCTCCAACACCATAAATGCAGCAAAAATAGAAAGAAAAAATGAGATTGATCAAGATAGTTCCCTTTCAGGAAAAACTCGTAAAGCTGCTGTAAAAAATTCTTGGTCAAAATATTACACAACTCAAAACAACGCTTACCAAGATTATTTGTCTGAAAGAAATGCGGTTGTTTCAAAGTTTAATTCTGACATTCTGAATTGTAAAAAATAAAGTACCAATAAAAAAATGAGACTAAAATCACATATCATAGCTGGACTAGTTGGAGCCGCTGCAACTGCACCATTTTGGCAAAATCCATATCAGGTTGCACTTTTTTTTACATCTTCAATATTAATAGACGCTGATCATTATTTGGACTATATATGGCGTAACCGTGGAAAAAATTGGAGTCCTAAAAGAATGTTTAAATACTATGATCACGTTTCGGAAAACAAATATGACCAGAGAAAACTTGGTTTTAGCATTATGCACACAGTCGAAATCTTCTTACTTATTTATTTACTAATGTTATATGTCAGCTTTGATTTTTTCTTACCCGTTATAGCGGGTATGGCTTACCATATAATATTTGATGTTGTATCGATGACTTACGACAAAATCCCCTTTGTTAGACCATTCTCAATAGCCGAATACCACTTTAGAAAAAAACAAATGCACCTCAAAGGAAAAAGTGTTGATGATTTTTATAAGGATATGTTTGATAAATCTGGCGAATAGATTTTAAAACTATTTTAATATCCAGAAAAAGTAAGCGAAGAAAGCTAACGAGACAACAACCCTATAAACTCCAAACCAAACCAAGCTGTGTTTTTGTACAAATGAAATAAGCCATTTAATACTAACCAGAGCAACAATAAAGGCTGAGACAAACCCGAGCATCAAAGGGACCATCTCTCCTGACCCAATACTTATTGGATTTTTAAAAATATCTAGAGCGGTTGCGGCAACCATTGTAGGTACAGCAAGTATAAAAGAAAACTCAACAATAGTTTTTTTACTTATGCCCGCCAACTGCCCACCAATAATTGTTGCAGCTGAACGTGAGACGCCTGGAATAACTGCTACTGACTGAGCCAGACCGACAGCAATTGCTTGGGAATATGAAATATCTGACATTGATTTTGTAGATTGTTTTTCTCTCTCAGGTTTATCATAAAATAATTCAAAAAGAATAATAACGATACCTCCAATAAGTAATGACCAGAGAACCACCACATCATTCCCAATTAGATACTGTTTGATAAATTTATATAACACATACCCAACAATAGCTGTTGGAATAAAAGCAGAGATTATTTTTGAAATAGCTTTTTTTTCAATAAGAAGTTTTTTTGTGTAAAGAACAACAACAGCAAGAATTGCTCCCAGCTGAATAATAATCTCAAAACTTTTTACAAAATCAGTTTGAGCAATTTTGAGTAGATCACTAGCTAGAACCATATGTCCTGTGGAAGAAATCGGTAAAAACTCAGTAATTCCTTCAATTATTCCTAGGATTATTGCATGTAAAAATGTCATTTAAATTTTATTTAATATTTAGTAATTAGAATTACTCAAAACTAGGCCACGAAGAAGTACATAACAACTACAAGAAACATACCAAGTACAAAGTAATTTATATACATATGCACCTCTTGCTGTTCTTCCATAGTTACCTTCAACTCACTGAACATTTTCTTTTGAGATTCGATAAGGTCTTCAGTACCTTTTAAATCATCCCCCTTATCGATATTTTTTTCTACCATGTATTCATTATATCAAACGAACACTAGGCAACAAAGTTAAATAGATCATCATTCGAGAAACGAACTTTTGAACGAGGTTGTTCATCTGAGGCTCTGTAACCTATTGGCAAAAGAACTACTGGATTTAGATTATCAGTCAAACCTAAGAGAACTTTAAAAGCTGCCCCGTCAAAACCTTCCATAGGACATGAATCAATAGATAACTCTTCTGCAGCAGCAAGACCAAAACCAAGAGCTATGTATGCCTGCTTTGCTGCCCAGTTTAAAGCCTTGTCACCTGGAGCACTTACTAGCTGTCCTGAAAAACCCTTAAGCATAACTTCATATTCCTTAAGTTTTAGTTTTTCTTCTTCAACACCACCTGATGCAACATCAATATATTGACCAACTCTTTGATCAATATCTGTACGTGCAGAAAAAACCAATAAATGTGAAGCTGTTGTGATTTGTGGCTGATTCCAAGCTTTCTCTTGAAGCTTTTGTCTAAGATCTACATTTGTAATAACTGACACATGAAAAGGTTGGAGCCCAAATGATGTTGGGGCAAGTCTAATTGCTTCTAAAATCTGACTTAGGTCCCCTTCTGAAACTTTCTTAGCTTCGTCGAATTTCTTTGTTGCATAACGCCAGTTTAGGTTTGAAATGAATGACATATTTTTTTAATTATTATTTAGTAAAGCTTATGCAATAAATTTTTACATGAACTTTGTCGTACAATATGCACAACGCTTTGCAACTATTGATATTTCACTCATACACTCTGGGCATTTTTTAGTAGTTGAATCTAAAGGCGCTTGACTATGAGATCTTTCAATTAGTCTATTCAAAGGTGCAACCACAAAAAAATAGACTGTTCCTGAAACCAATAGGAAAGATAATGCTGCATTTATAAACTCACCGTACAAAAACTTACTACCATTTAAGGTGAACATTAAGACTGAAAAATCTGGAGCTTTAACTATAGCCCCAATAAGAGGAGTGATTAAATCCTTAACTATAGCAGCGACCAGCGTACTAAAAGCTGCTCCGATAACCACACCCACTGCCAAATCCACGACATTTCCACGTAAAACAAATTGTTTAAATCCTTTTAACATTTCATAATAATATCATACCCGCCACAACATAAAAGCTTGGTTTCGTGTTACAATTTTTGGCATGAAATTCCAAACAAAAACAATCATTTTTGGCCATCACGCACAGGAAATAGACGAACTGATCCAATCAAAAGGTTTTATTGTTATTGGTAAAAACAAAAATGATGATGACAAGGTACATGAAAAACCGGACGTAATCATAA
>CAINVO010000038.1 GCA_903854195.1 uncultured bacterium
AGTATCACATAATAGAACTAAAATGCAATGGGTCGGCACGAAGTGCCGACCCATTGCTTTTTGTATTTACTTTACGACTTTATGAACTTTATAAACTTTTGACTACTTAATTTCAGAAGTATTACTAACATTTGAAGTGATTTTATTTTCTCCTGTTGGTAATACTGCATCTACAGCGCTTTTCATCCCAACACCCGATGCCATAGCTCCGTAAAATATTGGTGTAGGATTTCCTCCTTCAGAATATCCAACTATTTTTACAAGTCTTACACCCAAAGCATTTGCAAGTTTTGTTGCTTGTGCTCTTGCATCTGTGATTGCTTGATCTCTTGCTTGCAATACCAAATCATCGTATTTATCTTCGGTAAAATTAAGACCGCTCATATTTGTGACGGACAAAGTTCCTAAATCTGAAACTACTTTTCCTGCTTTTGTAAGGTCTCTTATTTTTATACTTATACTTTGTGTAACATCATACCCAGCCAATACCTGCGTTCCGTTGTATGGATATATTGTTGAATTTACATAATTATATCTTGGGTTAATACTATAATCTGTTGTTTTTATATCTTTTTCATCCACGCTATCTGCTTTCAAAGTCTCTATAATTTTTCCAATTTTTGTATTTACAGCATCAGATGCTTTTGAGACATCCATATTTTCTTCCATAACGCTAAAAGAAACCGTCGCAATGTCTGGCTTAACTGTAAGCTCACCTTTTCCACTGACAACTATTGTATCTTTTTGAATATTACTTCTATCAGAATAGTTATCACCACAGATTAATTTCAAAACAAAAATCAAAATGATTATAAAAATAATAAATTTGATAATTTTGTGCCACTTTCCTGCCGGACACCAGCCAAACTTTTGGCACATTTTGCATCCGCAATTTGATTCCATATTTTTTTCTTCCATAATTTAAATTGGTTAAAACTAATAACATTACAATTATAGCATAATTTTATCATTGTATGTCATTCCCGTGCAGACGGGAATCCATAATTATTCAATACAATCTAGATTCCCGCCTCCGCGGGAATGACCATTCCCTAACGAGACCAACGAACAAAAATACCGCAAGGTAAAAGTCTGCCAGCTTTTGATTCTTGTATCGTAAGTTCTCCTATTTCAAATTCGCCACCATATTTTTCTACAAGAGGTTTTAAAGCATTATAATAAGCTTGCGAAGAATATCCTGCAGCATAACCATTTATGATAAAGAAAAGTGGATTGACAGAAAGTATTTTTGAGCATTCTTCTAAAAGTTTAAGAAAATCACTTTCAATTTTCCAGATTTCTCCTTTTCCTCCCCTGCCAAATGATGGTGGGTCCATTATTATTCCATCATATTTTCCACCACGTTTTATTTCTCGCATTACAAATTTTCTAGCATCATCAATAATCCAGCGAACGGGTTTTTTATCAAGTCCACTAAGCTCGGCATTTTCTTTTGCCCAAGTGATTGCGGATTTTGAACCATCAACATGTGTGACTTCGGCACCAGCGGAAAGTGCTGCCAAAGTTGCACCACCAGTATATCCAAACAAATTAAGCACCTTGACAGGCTGCTTAACATCCGAATTTTGAATATTGAATTTCGAATTTTCGACATTCGACATTCTAGATTCGATATTCTCTCTGATGAACCTCCAGTTCATCAGCTGTTCTGGAAAAACTCCTGTGTGCTTAAATGCTGTTGGTTTGATATTAAATTTTAAGTTATCAAAAGAAATCTGCCACTCATTTTGCATGCTGGCATTTTTCTTTTTCCATGTTTTTTTATCAGCACCAAAAGTAGCGTCTGCATTTTTCCATTCATTTTCAGACAAAGTTTTATTCCACAGAGCTTGTGGGTCTGGTCTTCTCAAAACATAT
>CAINVO010000039.1 GCA_903854195.1 uncultured bacterium
AGCCAGGTTTTATCTCTGCATCGTTTTCCTGCCGGGAGGGCTACGGCACGCATAAGGGTGTGCAGTATTTACAAAACACTTTAAGAAAAGCAACCCAAAACGGCAGAGTTTCATGTTTTGCCTTAAAGTGCGATGTTAAAAAATTCTTCGATACAATCGACCATGATATTTTGCTCGACATATTAAAAAAGAAAATTAAAGATGAAGACACGGTTTGGCTTTTAAAACAGATTATATCAAGCTTTTCTTCAAATTACTCTCTGCTGGGAATTGAGAAAGGAGTGCCGATTGGAAATTTAACTTCCCAGCTTTTTGCTAATATTTATATGGGTGAGTTTGATATATTTGTAAAACAGAAATTAAAAGTAAAATATTATTTACGATATACCGATGACTTCATAATCGTTTCTCAAGACAAAAATTATCTATCGGGCCTTATACCTCAAATAGTTTTATTTCTGCAGGACGAACTATGCCTAAAAATCCATGAAGAAAAGACAACGATACAAAAAACGAGCCAAGGAATGGATTTCCTTGGCTACGTTGTGTTCAACAAATACAAGCTAGTCAGGACTAAAACCAAACGCAGGATGATCAAGAAGTTCAGAGCAAAAATTCGAGAATACCAAAAAGGATCTATTTCTAAAAATTCACTCACCCAATCTTTGCAGTCTTATCTCGGATTTTTCTGCCATGCTGAAAGTTTTGAGATAGAAGAGAATTTTAAGAAGAAATACTTAAGACTAAACTCTTAATTTATTTCCTTACTACTTCACAATCTGGCATCCGCTGACTTCAACATTCATCATTAACCCGGAAACGGTACCACGCAAGGTGATCTGCTGACCCTTGGAAACTGTAGCGAGTTGCGAGTTGTCACTCTGCGAAAATGAGCATTGAACACCTGTTAACGAATATTCTTGGCCATCTGTAAGAAGAATATATGGATTATCGAGAATGTCTTTTCCGATATTTCCAACAATTCCAGTGACTTCAACTAAATTGTTTTTGTATTTTGCATCAGCTGCAACCTGATTAGCCGAATAATCGCTGAAAAGTTTTGCCGCACTAACATTAATGGCCGATGGCTGCGCCTGTTGTGTAGGTTGTGATTTTGCAGAAGTGGCTGTTTTTACCGAACTCCCACTGTTACCCGTTACGACTCCGGCAATAATAAATAGAACAATTACTATGGCAATCTTTAATCCTTTTGAAATAGTAAAATGAAGTTTATCTTTTATTAAATTGTATGTTGGCGGAAAAACGACTAATGCCGAGATTAAGAGTAAAATTCCAACTAATGTTTTAGTAAAAAGCATTACGATAGCGGGAATGCCAACTACGATTCCAAAGAACCATGCGAACACCAAACCGAAGGTTATATTTTTAGTCTTAACCTCAGAAGACTTATTTTTTGTATCCATAATTTTAAAATTTAATAATATTTGATTATATGTTTGATAATTGTCGACCTTTGTCCCTCCCTTAGCTTAGTCCGTGGAAAAAGTAAAGCTATAAACTCATATCTGGTTAGTCGGACAGGGCTGAGTAAGGTTG
>CAINVO010000040.1 GCA_903854195.1 uncultured bacterium
AACGGAACCAACACCGGAAACAACGGTTCAACAAACCCAGCAGGACTAATACTTAAAGCAACAACAAAATTTGTTTCAAACAACACATGTTCACTACAATACTCAGTAGGAGGAATAGTAGGAGGGACTTGTGAAATCACTTCAGCTGATGGATCCAAACCATCAATTCCAATCACACTAAGTTCTCTTGGAAACAGTACTTCACCTGCAACACCAATTAGTATCAGTGGTGTAACTCATACAACTAAGTTCACTCTGTCATGTTTGAAGAGTGACAACACCACAGTTGCAACCTCAACTACTTGTCAGTTGCCACCAGGGTTTAAGGAGTTTTAGGTGGTAAATTCGAGCCCCATTGTCAAGTTGACAATGGGGCTCGAATGATTTAGAATGGTTCATCTACGCTCTACCGATTGTGTAAAGGCTCTGGGCTGCATTATTAGTGATTTATTAGCGCCAAATAAGGTTTAACAAACCCTTATTTTTATTTCTTAATAACAATGCGTCCACAAAAATATTTCTCGCATTTCAAGGAGCCTCTTGCAGAGCTCCCAAGTTTGGTAGAAGGTCAGTTAACATCATATAAATGGCTTATTGAGAAAGGTCTCAAAGAAGTCTTCGCAGAGTTCTCATCAATCAAGGACTACTCCGATAAAAAGTTTGAACTCGATTTCACAGGCTTTGAGCTTTCTGAGCCAAAGAATGATGAATTTTATGCAAAGGAAAATAAAATGTCCTATGAGGCACCTCTAAAAGTAAAGGTGCTTCTAAAGAATAAAACATTTGCTTCATCAAAGGAGCAAGAAATTTTCATGGCAGATTTTCCACTCATGACATGCCATGGAACTTTTATTATTAATGGTATCGAACGTGTAATTGTACCCCAACTGGCTAGATCCTTTGGGGTTTTCTTTACGTCTGAGGAAGCCAAAGGACGTCAATACTTTGGAGCAAAAATCATTCCTGCTCGTGGCGCATGGGTAGAAATTGAAAGTGATGCTGACGGTGCTATTTACGTTCGTATCGACAGAAAGCGAAAGTTTGCTATCTCATCACTTTTTCGTGTTCTTGGAGTAAAGACAGACAAGGAACTTAATGACTTGTTTAAGGACAATGAAAATGCAAAAAGTTATATTGAAACATCTCTTGTAAAAGACCATGCAAAAACTCCTGATGAGTCATACATTGAAATTCACAAGAGACTTCGTGATGGAGATCTTGCTACAGTAGACAACGCTCGTGAGTTTATTAACTCTATTTTCAGTAAAGAGAGATATGATCTTTCTCGTGTTGGAAGATTCCGTTTTAACAAGCGTTTCGGCAAATCAATGGACGAAAAGGATCTTGTAAAAGGCACCGTTTCCATTGAAGATCTAGTTGTTATCGTAAATCAGATTATAGAGCTCAACAATAATGGTGAGGCTGTAGCTGATGATATCGACCACCTAGGTTCACGACGTGTAAGATATGTCGGAGAACTTCTACAACAGAAGATTCGTGTTGGTATGACACAAATCAAACGAAACATTCAAAATAGAATGTCTACTATTGATGCTGATGCTACACTTCCTGTGCAGTTTATTTCTCCACGACCTCTTCAGGCTCGTATCAAAGAATTTTTTACAACAAACCAGTTGTCACAGTTTATGTCTCAGGAAAACATTCTTGGAGAAATTGAGCACTTGAGACGAGTTTCTGCTCTTGGTCCTGGCGGTCTATCCCGTGAACGAGCAGGTTTTGAAGTTCGTGACGTGCACCCATCTCACTATGGTCGCCTATGTCCTATTCACACACCTGAAGGTCAAAACATTGGTCTCGTGCTTCATCTTTCAACATATGCTCGTGTAAACGAGTTCGGAATGATTGAGACACCTTATGTAAAAGTTAAAAATGGAAAAGTTACAAAGGAAGTCATTTATGTTAACGCTCTTGAAGAAGAGGGTTCAACTATCGCTCATGCTGCAACAAAATATGATAAAGATGGAACAATCACAGAGGAGCAGGTAGAAGTTCGTATCAAAGGAAAGCCAGGAATGGTTTCTCCAGCGGAAGTTGATTTTCTAGATGTATCTACAAACCAGGCATATTCTATTGCTACATCTATGATTCCTTTCCTAAACCACGACGATGCTAACCGAGCATTGATGGGTTCGAACATGCAAAAGCAGGGTACACCTTGTATCATTCCAGAAGCCCCTCTAGTTGCTACAGGTATTGAAGGAAAAGCAGCTCTAGACACAGGACGTGTAGTTGTTGCTCCAGAAGAGGGAACAATTTCACATGTTGATGCTCGCAAAGTTACATTTAAAAATACAAAAGGAAAAGAAACAGAATACAAACTTGTTTCTTTCAGCCGAACAAACCAGTTCACAGCTTTTCACCAGAGACCTACAGTTTCACTTGGTCAGAAAGTAAATAAGGGTGACGTTTTGGTAGATACTTCAACATCAGACGGTGGTCAGATGGCTCTTGGGCAAAATGTTCTTGTTGCGTTTATGACATGGTCAGGTGCTAACTACGAAGATGCCATCATTGTTTCAGAGCGTCTTGTAAAAGAATCAAAATTTACATCTATTCACATCGAAGAGTTTGTGATTAATGTTCGTGATACAAAGCTCGGACCTGAAGTTACAACTCATGATATTCCAAATGTCGGTGAAGCTCGTCTTAAGAATCTTGATGAAGACGGTATTGTCCGCATCGGAGCTGAAGTTCATCCAGGAGATATTATTGTTGGAAAAATTACACCAAAGGGTGAAACACAACTTACTCCTGAAGAAAGATTGCTTAGATCTATTTTCGGCGAAAAATCACGTGACGTAAAAGACACATCAAAGCGTCTTGAAAATGGAAAGAGAGGAAGAATTATTTCTGTGAAAGTATTTTCAAGAGAAAAAGGTGACAAGCTTGAGTCAGGTATTATCAAGCGCATACACGTAGAAATTGCACAACTCCGAAGTGTATCTGTAGGTGACAAGCTTGCAGGACGACACGGAAACAAAGGTGTTATTTCAAAAATTCTTCCAGTAGAAGATATGCCTTACATGGCAGATGGTACTCCTATCGATATTGTTCTTACACCTCTTGGAGTTCCTTCTCGTATGAACCTCGGACAAATCATGGAGCTTCACCTTGGTCTTGCTGCAAGTACTCTAAACTATCAGGCAGTCGTGCCTCCATTTGCTGGAGCAACTGATAAGGAAATCAAAGAGGAGCTAGTAAAGGCTGGATTCAATTCAAATGGAAAGATGAAATTGTTTGACGGACGTACAGGTCAAGCTTATGAACAAGATATTGCAGTTGGATATATGTATATTCTAAAACTTCACCACATGGTAGAAGACAAGATCCACATGCGATCAATTGGTCCTTACTCTCTAATTACTCAGCAACCGCTTGGAGGAAAGGCTCAGGGAGGAGGTCAAAGATTTGGAGAAATGGAAGTGTGGGCACTCTCAGGCCACGGCGCTGCATATACTTTGCGCGAAGTGCTCACTATCAAGTCAGATGATATCGTCGGACGTTCTGCAACCTTCGATGCTATCGTTAAAAATGAAAGAATTAAAGATCCAAACGCGCCCGCGTCGTTTAGTGTTCTTTTGAACAACTTACGAGGTCTTGCTCTTGATGTCGAACTAGAGAAGCTCAACAAAACAGAAGAAGAAAGTGATGAAGATTATAACAACTAATATAAAACACCATGACTACACAAACTAAAGTACACAAGAAAGAGATTAGTGACTTTGACGCAGTGGTGTTGAAGGTTGCTTCACCAGATCGTATTCGCGAATGGTCATATGGCGAGGTTACAAAGCCTGAAACTATGAACTATCGAACACAACGTTCAGAAAAGAACGGATTGTTTGATGAGAAAATTTTCGGACCAGATAAAGATTTTGAATGTTACTGTGGAAAATATAAAGGTATTCGATACAAAGGTATTGTCTGTGAAAAGTGTGGAGTGGAGATCACTCGCTCAATTGTAAGACGAGAAAGAATGGGACACATAGAGCTTTCAACTCCTGTGTCACATATCTGGTTCCTACGAGCTATGCCATCACGTATCGCTATGATACTTGGTATGAATAGTGGTGATCTAGAAAAAGTAGTTTACTTCGCAGGATACTTGGTAGTAAAAGTAAATGAAGAAGAAAAAATAAAATTCCTAAAGGAACTTGATTCCGAATACAAATCAAAAGTTAAATCAGTTCAGGATGAAAAAACAAAAGAAGCTATCACTGAACTTTTGATGGGAGCAAAATCTGACATTGAAAGTATTCAGGTTGGAAGAGTTCTAGATGAAATTCAGTATCACAAGTTTTCTCTAAAATACGGTACAACTTTTGAGGCATCTATTGGTGCTGAAGCTGTTTACACTATTTTCAAGCAGTTGGATTTGAAAAAACTTTACACAGATTTAAGTGAGCAGGTCTCAAAGGCTTCATCACTTGAGCGTGAAAAACTTATCAAACGTTTGAGTTTGATTAAGGCTATGATTCGTTCAAAAGTTCGTCCAGAGTGGATGTTCCTTACTGCACTTCCTGTTATTCCTGCAGCACTACGTCCTATGGTTGCTCTAGAAGGAGGACGTCATGCAACATCAGATGTGAACGATCTTTACCGACGTGTTATTAACCGTAATAATCGTCTAAAGAAACTAAAAGAAATTCACGCACCGGATGTTATTCTTCGAAATGAAAAGCGTATCTTGCAGGAAGCTGTGGATGCTCTTATCGACAACTCTATCCGTCATGGTAACCAGCTTTTTGCTGGAGTAAACCAGGCGCAAAGACGACCACTTAAATCTCTAGCTGATAACCTAAAAGGTAAGCGCGGTCTATTCCGTCAGAACCTTCTTGGTAAGCGTGTAGACTATTCAGGTCGTTCTGTTATCGTTGTGGGTCCAGATCTTAAACTAAATCAATGTGGTCTTCCAAAACACATGGCTCTCGAGCTTTTCCGACCTTTCGTTATTTCAGGACTACTTCAGAAAGAATTAGCATTCAACATTCGTGGAGCATCTCGTCTTATTGACGACAGTATTCCTGAAGTTTGGGCAATTCTTGAAGATGTTATTAAAGAAAAATATGTACTTCTAAACCGTGCTCCTACATTGCACAGATTGAGTATTCAGGCTTTTAAGCCAGTACTTATCGAAGGCAACGCTATTCAGGTTCATCCACTTGTATGTAGTGCTTTCAACGCCGACTTCGACGGAGACACAATGGCCGTACACGTTCCTCTGTCTGCTGAAGCACAAAAGGAGGCTTCTGAGATTATGGCCGCTGACAAAAACATTCTAAAGCCAGGAAGTGGAGATCCTACAGTTACAGCAAAACTTCTTGACGTGGTTCTTGGTTGTTACTGGATGACAAAGACAGTAAAAGATCAGAAGGGTGAAGGCAAATATTATGGAAGTCCAGATGAAGCAATTGCTGCTTTCAACTATGACCAAGTTGCTTTCCGAGCTCAGATCAAGGTTTTGCCAACAGCTAGTGCAAAATATGCAGAATTTGATGGTAAACTTTTCGACACAACTGTTGGACGACTTTTGTTCAATGCTATTTTCCCTGAAGAATATCCTTATATAAACAAAGAAGTTACAAAGTCAGTAATGAACTCATTGGTAGATGATTTGATCATTCGATACGGTATTGATGCTATCCCTCCAATCCTAGATGAAATTAAAACTTTTGGATTCAAGTACGTTACACAATCAGGTATTAGTTGGGGTATTGACGATGTTCTTATTCCAGAAGGAAAGACAAAAGTTGTAGATGCTGCTCAGAAAAAAGCTGATGAAGTAGTTGAACAATACAATGATGGTCTTTTGTCAGAAGAAGAAAAACTAAGAAAAGAAATTGAAATTTGGCAAACAGCTAAGAGTGATGTAGAAAAACTTATTCCTGCAACACTTGATCAAAACGGATCAGTTCATGACATGGTTCTCTCAGGTGCCCGAGGTTCCCTTGGAAACCTTACACAGATGGTTGGTATGAAAGGTCTTATCACAAACACAGCTGGAGAGACAATTGAGTTTCCAATTCTTTCATCATTCAAGGAAGGCCTTACACCTATTGAATACTTCATTACAACTCACGGCGCTCGAAAGGGTATGACAGACACCGCTCTAAACACAGCTAAGGCTGGATATCTAACACGTAAACTATTCGTGGTTGCTCAGAATATTATTATTACTGAGGACGATTGTGGAACTAAAGAAAGTATTGTTATCCGAAAAGAAACAGCCTCAGGTATTGAACAATCTCTTGTTAAGACAGTAAATGGCCGAGTACTTGGAAAAGATATTCTTGGTAAAAATGGAGAGGTTATATTTAAACGAGGTCACTTGGTAAGTAAAGCTGATGCACGAGCAATAGAAGCTGAAGGAATATCTGAGGTTGTTGTTCGTTCACCACTAAGTTGTAAGAGTCCTCGAGGCCTATGTCGAATGTGTTATGGATTGGATCTTGGTAAAAACAAGATGATTGATCTAGGAGAAGCAGTAGGAACAGTGGCCGCTCAAGCTATTGGTGAGCCTGGTACACAGCTTACAATGCGTACTTTCCACTCAGGAGGTGTGGCTACAGCAGGTGGAGACATTACTCAAGGTCTCCCTCGTGTGGAAGAAGTTTTTGAAAAGCGAAAACCAAAAAATCCAGCTCTTGTTAACCGAGTAGATGGAGTAGTTATTGAAATCAAAGAATCAGGAAAAGAAAAAATCATTAAAGTTATTCCAGAAATTGCAGAGAAGAAATCAAAAACTGGAAAGAATGAAATCGAATACACTATTCCTCATTTCCGTATTCCTCTAGTAAAAGTTGGTCAGGCTGTAAAGAAGGGTGAAATTATCACAGACGGATCAGCTGATATAGATGAAGTTTTCCAATATGCTGGACGTGAAAGAGCACAAGAATATATTATTTCTGAAGTTAAAAAACTTTATGAACTGCAAGGAGAATCAGTATCACGTAAACACATTGAGGTTATCGTGCGTCAGATGTTCTCACGTATTAAAGTTAAAGAACACGGAGATACTCTATTTTCAACTGGAGAAATTATCGAAAGTCACGAACTAGACGAAGAAAATGCAAAGGCAATTAAGGAAAATGGTATTGAAGCAAAGGGCGAATCAATAGTGATGGGCATCACAGATGTATCCCTTTCTCGTAGAAGTTTCCTTTCAGCCGCTTCATTCCAACACACAAACAAAATTCTTATCAATGCTGCCGTTCGTGGAGCAGAAGACCAACTCTATGGTCTAATGGAAAATGTTATTATCGGAAGATTGATACCAGCAGGAACTGGTTTTCCAGGTAGTCCAAAGGCTGAAATGATTGCAGAAGTTAAAAGAGAATTAGATCGAGCACAACAGTAAAACGTTAGAGCGAAAATTAGCAGTCCGGTTTAACTTTCTTAGGGCGCTTGCTCTAAAACATGTCATCATCAACCGTACAACAAATTAAGGATAAGTTGAGCATAGTAGATGTGGTTGGCTCATACATCAAAACTGAAAAGGCAGGAGCAAATTATAAAGCTCGCTGTCCTTTTCATAATGAAAAAACTCCTTCATTTTTCATTTCACCATCTCGTAATTCTTATTATTGTTTTGGTTGTGCAATGAAAGGGGATATTTTTACTTTCGTTCAAGATTTTGAAAAGGTTGATTTTCTAGGGGCATTAAAGATTCTAGCCGAAAGGGCAGGGGTGCCTATTGTAAATGAGAAGCCCGAAGTTAAAACTGAAAGAGATAGACTCTTTTCTGTACTTGAAGAAGCTACAAAATTCTTCGAGAAAAATCTTGAGTTTACAAAGGATGGTGAGGAAGGTGGGGTAGTGAGCGTTGCGGGCGGTGGAGAATCAAATAATGTAAAGAGTGCTAAAAAATATTTGTTGAGCCGCGGCCTTACAGAGGAAACTATCACAGATTGGCGTTTGGGGTATGCTTCACCTGAGTGGAGATTACTCCTAGAGAATTTAAAGGGAAAAGGATACAGCGAATCTGACATGGAAAAAGTTGGGTTGATAAAAAAAGCCGAACCTAAAGAAGGAGGTATTTCTGGACAGGGAATATCAAATCAAAGTGGACATGCAGAAGTCCGATATTATGATCGTTTTCGAGGTAGAGTTATTTTTCCATTGTTTGACCCATCGGGTCGAGTGATTGGATACTCAGGACGCATCTTGGATGATAACGGCAAAGAAGCAAAATATCTAAATAGTCCAGATACACCCCTCTTTAATAAATCAGAAATACTTTATGGATATCATAAAGCTAAGCATGATATTCGGAAAAGAGATTATTCATTGCTAGTTGAAGGTCAAATGGACTTGCTAATGTCTCATCAGTCAGGGTTTACCAACACTGTCGCATCTTCTGGTACAGCTTTGACATTGGATCACTTGATAAAACTCAATCAGATTTCTTCAAATCTCATGATCGCATACGATGCAGATCGCGCAGGTTTGTCAGCATCACTACGGGCATGGGCAAATGCACTTTCTCTTGGAATGGAAGTAAAAATCGTTTCACTACCTGCAGGTGAGGATCCAGCATCTTTAATTTTAGAGGATTCTGATAAATGGAAAAATTGCTTACGTAGTGCGAAGCACATTATTGATTTTTATCTTGGTATCTTGATTGAAGAGAATAGGGTTAATCCCGACGAGCGGAAACTTTGGAAGGAAGTTGAAAAGAAGGTTTTGCCTTATGTAAGGGTTTTGCCGAGTGCGATTCAAAGGTCACATTTCATTTCTCGAATATCCGATGCTACTGATATCCCGATAAAAGCATTAACAGAAGAGTTAGAGAAAATTCAAGCAAATGAAAGTGAAACAAAAAATGGAACATCAGGGTATGTAGATAGACAGACCAGTGGATTTCAAAACGAAAGCGATAAAAAAGCTGCACAGGATGACAAAGAAAAAAATATAGGATCATTGTCAAACCACCCTTCACTTAAGCGCTTAAAAGCAATTATCGCTTGGAAGAGCGATGAGGAAGTTCGAAAGAGTTTAGAGAGTATTTTGGATTCTGCAGGGTTGAGAGATTTACTTATAATCAACCCGGATGATAAGGCGGAGCTTGCGGTAGAGGCAGAAGTTGTCTATGAGGGCATGACTGACCTGCTGCTTAAGGAGGATATCGAAAGTTTACTCTATCGTCTGGAGGAAGATGTAATTAAAGACCGTCTTTCAAAATCAATGACGGCAATGCATCATGCAGAGAAGGAAAACAACGCGGACAAAATGGTTTTACTCAGGGTTGAGTCAGACAATTTATTCAAACAATTATCAGCGCTTCAAAAAAAGCTAAAGTCAGGATAAAGGAAGTTAATCACAGAAAGATAAGCGGATAGGGTTTCATTAAATTAAGTTTTCATATATAATCCACACCATACAAATGTCAAAATCGCCATCAAAAAATAATAAAAAAGTCCTCAAAAAAGTGGTTAAAAAAACCACTCCTAAATCTGTAAAAGTTGCTCCAAAAGCATCAGCAAAAAAAGTTTCAGAAAAAAAGATAACAAAAACTGATAAGGTTGTTGTAAAAAAGGCATCAGTAAAATCACCAAAAGCTGCAGGTGTTGCAAAGGTTTCAAATAAAGCAAAGGAGCTAGAATTAAAGGCACAAAAACTACTCGTAAAAGGTAAGGCGCGCGGCTTCGTTACATATGATGAAATTTTAAAAGAATTTCCAACAATTGAGGAGGATGTTTTTTTCCTAGATAATTTATATGAAAAGCTTTCAGTAGCCGGTATTGATGTTTTAGAAGGAGGAGGTCTTTTGGAAGTTAAACAAGATGAGGACGAGATCATCAAAAAATACGCATATGGTAATAGTAGAAGTTCTGATTCCAACTATGATTCAATACAAATGTATTTGAAAGAAATTGGTCAGTACCCATTGATTCATGCTCATGAAGAAAAGGAACTAGCTAAGCGAATCGAAGACGGTGATGAAGAAGCAAAAAATCTTCTAGCAAAAGCAAACCTTCGTCTTGTTGTTTCTATTGCTAAAAAATATGTAGGGCGTTCTCCAGATCTTACTTTGCTTGATTTGATTCAAGAAGGAAACCTAGGTCTCTTTAAGGCTGTAGATAAGTTTGACTGGACAAAAGGATATAAATTTTCAACATATGCCACTTGGTGGATTCGACAGTCTATTACTCGAGCTTTAGCTGATCAATCAAGAACTATTCGTGTGCCTGTACATATGGTTGAGACTATTGCAAAATACAAACAAGTTTATCGTCGTTTGAGTCAGGACTTAGGGCGTGATCCTTTGCCTGATGAAATAGCGGTAGAGATGGGTCTCGATGTAGATAAGATTTACACTATTGAAAAGATTGATCAAAACACAGTATCCCTAGATACTCCTGTTGGAGATGATGATGATGGCAAGTCTACCTACGGAGATTTTATTTCTGATGATAAGATCTTGTCACCGGATCAAGAATCTTCACGTCGTATTTTGTCAGATCAGGTTAGAGAAATTCTAGATGATCTTTCTGAAAAGGAGCGTGAAATTTTGAAAATGCGTCACGGACTTGATGATGGTGTTCAACACACATTGGAAGAGGTGGGACGTATCTTCGGGGTAACTCGTGAACGTATTCGTCAAATTGAAGCCAAAGCTCATGAGAAGATAAGACAGCATGAGAAGGTAAATCGATTGAAAAACTACTAACAAAATAATAACCCCGTTGTTCTAGAACAACGGGGTTATTATTTTGTAGTAATTCTATCCAGAATGAGCCTAATATAATGCTATGTTATAATCAAACAACGATGCCAAACACCCCATTTGATAAAGAATTCGAAAGATTAAACAAAGAACAAAAAAAGGTTGTAGAAACCATTGATGGACCTCTTTTGGTTGTTGCAGGTCCTGGAAGTGGAAAAACTCAGGTCCTCTCTTTGAGGGTTGGTAGAATTTTACGTGAGACTGACATGAGACCTTCAAATATTCTATGTCTAACATTTACTGAGTCTGCTGCTGTTAATATGAGACAACGCCTCGCAGGTCTTATTGGCCAAGAAGCATATCGTGTAGCAATTCACACCTTTCATAATTTTTGTGTAGATATTATTGGACGTTACCCACATTTTTTTTATGGCGGAGCTTTTTTTCAACCAGCTGACACGTTAGTGCAGTACGACATTCTTGAAGATATTATAAAATCTTTACCATCTGGTGATCCATTGAGATCGGAACATCCTGAACAGGGTTTTGTCTATTTGAAGCCAGCACTTGATGCTATAGGCGCTCTTAAAAAAGGAGGTATGTCTCCAGCTGAGTTTTCAGATTTGCTTGATAAAAATAATGAAGAGTATGAAAAATGTCAGGATTTAGTCGGTGAAGTGTTCGGTGGAACTTTAAGTAAAAAAAGTTTTGGGGCGGTTTCAGGACTTCTAGATGAGCTTAGAAGAATTTATTCTGGAAACGTAAAATCTAAAAAAAGTTTGGAAGGGACGGAGGATTTGAATCTTGGTGATTATCGAAAATCTTTTACATACCACTTGGCTGAATCTCTCGCTCGAGCTCTTGATGAAAGTGTAAACGCTGAAAACACAAAGGCTCTTTCATCATGGAAATCAGAGCGAACTACAAAAGAAGATTTGGGTGGGGGAGAAACATGTCGAATTTTAAAGGAAGTCTCACAACAGGATAGACTCCGCTCTCTGTCACATATTTATAAATTATATCGTGAGGAAATGCACCGCAGAGGTTTTTATGATTTTGATGACATGCTCCTTGATGTTATTTCTGCTATAGAAAAAAATCCTACACTTAGATATGAAATTCAAGAGCAGTTTCAGTATATCTTGGTAGATGAATTTCAAGATACAAACGGCGCTCAAATGAAGCTTATAGAGCTTATTGTATCAGCTCCTGTGAATGAAGGTCGGCCAAACATAATGGTAGTCGGTGATGACGACCAAGCTATCTATAAGTTTCAAGGTGCTGATGTTTCAAACATACTTGATTTCAAGAAAAATTTTGTTGATGTTACGACTGTAACTTTGACTGCTAACTATCGATCTACTCAGGATATTTTGGACGTGGCTTCAGAAATTATTTCAAAAGGTGAACATCGTTTGTCTAGACTTTTGCCTGATATGGAAAAAGTTTTAGTATCAAAAAATAAAGAACTTGGTGGAGGGCGAATTGTCAGTCGAGTTTTTCCAACTAATGCACATGAGTTTCATTATGTCTCGCGTGAAATTGCTAAGCTTATAGAGGATGGGGTAAAGCCAAGTGATATTGCTATCATTACTCGTAGACACCGTGAGCTTGAGGCAATGGTGCCATACTTAAAGGGTTCAAATGTTCCAGTTTCTTATGAAAGAGAACAGGATGTTTTTTTGGAGCCTCATATTATACAGCTCATTTCGATGGCTAGGTTTACAGCTTCTCTTTTGCAAAAAGAACAAGATGAAGCTGACATTTTTCTACCTGAGATTTTAAGTTTTCCTTTTTGGGAAATACCTAGACAAAAAATATGGGAAATTAGCCGCGCCGCTCGCGGCGCGGCATGGATAGGTGTAATGCTCGATGATATAGATTCAAAAATACAAAACATCGCAAGATTTTTTCTAGACCTTTCGGCAAAGGCCAACTATGCACCACTTGAGATGATTCTGGATGATCTTATCGGTGCCCATACCCCTCTCGCAGTAGACAATGAAAATGATGACGGTGGTGATGATATTGATGATGATACAAATGATGAACATAACAGTGGTGATAAAAGTGGCGATAAAAATATTTCTAAAAATTCACAAAAGAATCAAGCATTTTTTAGTCCATTCAAATCATATTATTTTAGTAAAGAAAAATTTGATCATTCTCGAGCTGAATATTTATCATTTCTTTCATCCCTTAGAGTTTTTGTTCGGTCACTCCGAGAATATAAGAGTGGAGAAATTCTTTCACTCAAGGACCTCATAGAGTTTGTTGATATTCACAAAAAAAATAAAATTCCATTGAATGATAGAAGTCCTTTTGTAAACGCAGATCAGGCAGTAAACTTGCTGACTGCTCATAAGGCAAAAGGCCTTGAATTTGATACTGTTTTTATACTTTCATGTCAGGACGAAGTTTGGACTGGGCGTGGCAGAGTAAAAATGCTTCCGTTTCCTTTAAATCTTCAGATATATCCTGCGGGGGATAATATTGATGACCAGCTCAGACTTTTTTATGTGGCGCTTACTAGAGCAAAAAAACATTTGTATTTAACTTCATATAAAAATGATGAATCAGGAAGTGAATCATTACGCTTACAATTTTTAGTACCTAAAGAAAAATCAGAGACAACATCGGATATTCTTCAAAATATATATAATCCGGAAATCATTACTGGGACTGAGGCAGGTGCTCCTACTACACATGATGTTCTTACCGCTTCATGGCTCAGGTACAATA
Source organism: uncultured bacterium (assembly GCA_903854195.1). Taxonomy (GTDB): domain Bacteria; phylum Patescibacteriota; class Minisyncoccia; order Phycocordibacterales; family CAINVO01; genus CAINVO01. Next base: position 13,430 of record CAINVO010000040.1, read on the forward strand.
CAGCACCATTTTTGGGTGAAGAAGCTGCACTACTTAAAACTCTGGTGAAGGATTATAAAATGTCAGTGACGCATTTAAATAATTTTTTAAATGTTAGTAGAGGTGGACCGGAGCTTTTCCTCGGGCAGAATTTACTTCGTTTTCCTCAGGCTAAAACAACCAGTGGTTCATATGGGACAGCCATGCATAAAGTGATGGAAAAAATATATTCCATTGTTAAAAATGATTCAAAAGGGAAGGCCCCTGAACTCACTGAAGTGCTGGAATGCTTTGAGGAGTCTCTTCGTCGAGAAAGAATGACAAAACTAGATTTCGCTGAATTTCTTGAAAAAGGGAAAAAAGCGCTCACAGAATTTTATACAAAAAAGAGTGATAAATTTTTATCAACAGACAGATCTGAGGTTGATTTTAAAGAACAAGGTGTTGTTGTTCACCCATATAGTCCTAGAGAAAAGGAGCCAGCATTCCTAACAGGAAAGATAGATAAAATGGTTGTTGGTGGTGTTTTAAATAGCTCTACACCTATTGGCACAATAGAAGTGCATGATTTTAAAACAGGGAAGCCAAAAGAAAAATGGACCGGAACAAACCCTGGTGAAAAAATCCAACTTTATGAATACGAACGCCAACTTACTTTTTATAAAATCCTGGTAGAAGGATCTCGAGAGTTTGGAGAAAAATATAAAGTTAATAAAGGTGTTCTTGAATTTGTTCAACCAAATAAGAGAGACCAGCTTTTGGACTTATCATTAGATATTGATAGCGAGAAATCAGAGAGACTTCAGAAACTTATTTCTATTGTCTATAACAAAATATTAAATTTGGATTTTCCTGAGACAAAAAAATACCCTCAAGATCTTGAGGGTATTAAAGCATTTGAAGAAGATTTGCTTTCAGGAAATATTTAGTTTTTTATCTATTTTAACAATTGATCAATCACTGAAGATAGTGCGTCAAATGGAATGGCGCCTTGAGTGATAGGGATTTTCTTGCCACCTGCAAGGATAACTGTGTAAGGAGTACCTTGACCACCAGCTGCTATTGCGTCAGCGTGCTGAGATTCAACTTTTGCAGAATATTTTCCACTTGATAAACAAGTATTAAATTTAGCTACATCAAGTCCTAGACTTTCTGCAATCTTAGGAAGTTGTAGAGGATCAAGGTTGTTGTTTGATGGGGTAATGCTGTAAACCTGATCTGTGTATTTCCAAAACATTGAATCTCCGCCAAGTTCAGTTGCACATTCTGTTGCTTCTGATTCTTTTCGTGATTTTGGATGAAGTTGGTCAATAGGGAAATGTCTGTAGACCCAAGCAACCTGTCCGGTAGATGTTCCATATTTATTCATAATCTGATGAAGCGTGTTGTGAAATTGCTTACAGAATGGACATTCTAGGTCAGAATATTCTACTAATATAACCTTTGCATCTTTACTTCCAATAATGTGATCTGCATCTGTAACAGGTGCAATTGTAATATCCTGTGCTGGTGTCGCAGGTTGTACCCCAGTGTCTGACTGTTTTGAAGGTGCTTTACCTCCTAGAAAAATAGCACCAGCAATGAGTGCTCCAGCAATAACTATTGCTACCGGAAGAATAACTTTATTTGTTGTTGATGTTTCCATAATATTTTATTAATTTTATAAAATTATATCATAATAAATGCTAATTTTGGCAAAATTCCAATAATGCCTAAAACGGCATAGTGAAGGTCATTTTTGTGTCCTCAACTTTTTCCCATGATGACGTGTCTAGTGGTATTTCTTTTGGTGCCCCTGTGTCATCAAGATATTTTAGGTGGCCGTTTTTCATAGCAAAATCGTAAACTTCCTTTGTAATTTTTACATCTTCAAGTCAGTATTTTATGATTTTATCTACTTCACCTTTTTTCCACCATGTTACTGCCTCAAGCCCATGAGCAATTTTATTTTTTCCAAGAGTACCTTCTGCGATATCATCGAGTTTGATTCGTCGTCCAAGGGATTGTCTGATTTCTTTCAGTAGATCTAAACTTTTTATTTTAGTTAGATCTCCTGGGTAGTATTTATTTAAAAGTGGAATATCAAAATGATCGCTATTGTATCCAATGAGCATGTCTGCCTGTTCAATAATAGGCCACAGCTTTGGAAGATCCTCTTGAATATATGATGAATACGTGTCTGTGGCCTCATCATAAATACAAACAACAGATACATCTAGATCAGCTGGGTCGTTTGACTCAGCTTCCTGAAATGTATTCCTAGTTTCAATATCAAAAACAATTTTTCGCATTTTGGGTTGGTTTTTTAGGTGTTATGGCGTACATTGTATCAATAATGTTGTTGATGCACAAAAACAAGGGAGAGACCCCACTACAGGCTCTAAAACGCCTCAAAATAGGTAATTTAGAGGCATATCCACAAGGAATACCAGATAGCGAACCACTAACGTACGCGGGCCGTTTAGACCCTATGGCGGAGGGGTTACTTTTAGTGTTAATTGGTAAGGATGAGAATCGCCGAAGGGAAGATTTCATGGGGCTAGATAAGGAATATGAAGTAGATATTTTACTCGGAGTTTTGACTGATACGGGGGATGTTTTGGGGGTGGTTGGGGGTGGCTTAAAATCAGAAGGTGAAGATAAGGAAAATTCGAAATCAAAAAATAAAGAAAGTTTAATTGAAAAGTTAAAAGAAATAAATCAAGAAAAAATAAAAGAAGTTTTGCGGAGTTTTGTTGGTGAGCGGGAGCAGTTTTACCCTGCTTTTTCTTCAAAGCCGGTAAACGGTGTGCCTCTTTTCCAGTTAGCGAAGCAAAATATTTTTCCAAAAGTTTCTAGAAAGGTAAATATTAACTCAATAGGTTTGATAGAGTTTTCAAATGTTTCTAAAGAGAGTTTAAAGAGTTTAATAGAAAGTGATTTTCCATTGATGAAAAGTGTTGATGGTGATTTTAGACAGGATCAGGTGATTGAAAGTTGGAATAACTTTTTTAATAAAACTGAAATCCGTGATTTTATTGTTTGCAAAATAAAAGTCAGTTGTGGAAGTGGTACATACATGAGACAGATTGCCATGGAGGTGGGGAAGACTTTGGGTGTTGGGGGGATAGCAATGAGAATAAATAGAGTAAAAATAGGCAATTTTTAATAAAAGACCTTTTGAGCGGTTTAGTTGGCACTTATAAAAAAAGGTTTATCTCTTTATTTAATATTAATATTTCGTTGTCGGTTATTTTATCTACCATGTTTTAGTATCTATACGTGGTAAAAAATCAGTTTACATTTTTAGATAAAAAACTTTTCAAAGTTAATTCTGCGCCAGATATTGTTGATGCATTAATGGATGCAGCTTTATTGGAAAATGCTTCTGACATACATATAACACCCACTTCATCTTTCGTTAGAGTTAGGTTTCGTGTAGATGGTATTTTGTACGACGGTATTAATTTACCTTTAACTTTTCATCATGCAATTATTTCAAGATTCAAAATTCTTGCACGATTGCGTAGTGATTTGCATACGATTCCTCATGATGGCCGATTTTTTTATGAAGCTATGGATGGTCCGTTGGGTGGTCAGAGAATTGATGCACGCATTTCTATCGTACCGACGTATTATGGTGAAAATGCAGTGATTAGATTGCTTGTCGCAAGATTTTTGCCTAAAAATTTAGCAGAGCTAAATTTTTCTGAAAGAGATCAGTTTGAAATCATGAAGGCTTTGAGGAAACAACAAGGGTTGGTGGTAGTTGCTGGGCCAACTGGTTCTGGAAAAACAACAACGTTGTATACGATTATAAGGGTTCTATCATCTCCAGATGTTTCTATAGTTACGATTGAGGACCCAGTCGAGTACGCATTAGAAGGCTCAACACAAATACATATTTCTCCAGATAAAAATATAAGTTTTGCCTCTGCTTTAAGGTCAGTTCTTAGACAGGATCCTGACATTATTATGCTTGGTGAAATCAGAGATGGAGAAACAGCAAAGATTGCAGTTCAAGCTGCACTTACTGGTCATCTAGTTATTTGCACAATCCACACGTATGAATCATCCGCAGTAATCCCGAGACTAATTGATATTGGAATAGATCCATATCTGATTGTTTGTACTCTAAGGTTGGTTATTTCACAACGCTTGGTCAGGGGTACATTCTTAAGTGGCAGGATAGGTATAAATGAAGTTATGGTAGTTGATGAAAAAATTCGCACAGCTATTAAAAATGATATTGATGCAGATTTAATTAAAGACTTGGCAATACAGGGTGGAATGACAACCTTGCATCAAGACGGTTTAAGAAAGGCTGAGTGTGGACTTACAACAGAAGAAGAAATTGTTAGAGTTTTGTCGGAGTAATGATTTTTATAAATAAAATGAAGAAAAAATTAAAATTTTCAAAAAAGGATCAAGAAATATTTTTTAGGTCTTTAGGTTTTCTCCTCAAGTCTAGTATTACTTTAATGGAATCTTTGGATATTTTATACAGTCAAGAAAGTGATTTGCGCAGAAAAAATTTAATAAAAAATATAAAAGAAAATGTTGTTCTTGGATATTCATTATCTGAAAGTTGTGAACTTTTTCCAAAAATATTTGATTCAGTTACCTTGGCTCAGATTAAGAGTGGGGAAGTTTCAGGACATTTATCGTCAATCCTAGTAGACTTGTCAAACAACATGAGGCTTGCTAGGCAATCAAAAGAAAAAATTGTCGGTATCTTAATCTACCCAAGTATTATTATTTTGGTAGGAGTAATTTTGGTTTCTTGTCTTATTGTTTTTGTCTTTCCTAGAATGATCTCAGTATTTCAAAGTTCCTCCGCTCCTTTGCCTTTGTTTACAAAAATAGTTCTGAATATTAGTAATTTTTTGGGGAACTTTGGTTTGTGGATTTTCCTTTTAATTTTAAGTATTGCAATGCTTGCTAGGCAATTAGTAAAAAAAAAGACCAGAGCTAGATTGTTTTCAGAAGCATTGGTTGTAAACATTCCAATTATTGGAAATATTGTTTGTGGTCTATCGGTCATATCTTTTTTAAAAACAATCGCAATGCTTATGCAATCGGGTTTTACTTTATCTGAGGCATTAGAAATTTCAGAAAAAAATCACAGATTAATGATTGGCAGGAATATGGCTAGACATGCGTTAAGGCTTGTTTCCAATGGATTATCTTTTTCTGAATCCCTAGATCATTCCCCATATGCCCCAGTGTTGATTCCAAATTCAATTTTGCAAATGATAAAAATTGGAGAAAAATCATCATATTTGGCCGAAACTATTCAGAACACAATCGATTATTACAACATAGATCTAGAAGAAAAAATTAATAGAGCCACTCAGTTTATTGAACCAGTCGTGATGATATTTATAGGTGTGATTGTCGCTGTAATTGCACTTTCGATTATTACTCCAATGTATTCATTGACCCAGCATGTCTACCATTAAAATTAGAAAGAAGGGTAGCCTCATGTTGGAGCTACTAATAGCTTTGTTTGTTGGAACAATTATTTTGTCTTCTCTAAATCAACTTGTTTTAGGTAATCAAATAATTTATCAAGATATATTAAAAAATGATTCTTGGATTTCCAAGGTGGAGGCAACATCCAGTCTGGCCTTTTCTGATGAACAGTCCGTAGCAAAACAAATATCAGATTTTGTATGGCAAAAAATTTTTTTTGATCTTTCAGTTTTGTTTACAACAAAGACGCATGATTGGAGTGATGATTTTGGCAAAAACACATGTACTTTCGGGACTGATCCATCCTCGGATTATAGTAAACCAATAGTTTCTATGTTTAACATAGTGATGGATCCAAGTAATACGCCAACACAGATTTTTTCAAGGGGACGATATTTATATATGACAACAAATAGTTCAAGATCTACAAGTACAGATTTTTATATTATTGATAAATATTCTAATGCAGCAAAAGGTGACTGGAGCTTTAACCCACGTCTTGTTTATGCTTTGGATACAGGTCCAGGACTCGCTGCTATATATGTCGTCGGCACGATTGCTTATGTTGGAAATACTAGTTCAACAAATCAACTTAGAATCATTGATGTCAGTGACCCAACTCATCCACAAATTCTTTCATCTTTAAAAATGTCCCATTTAACTAATGGGGTAACGACAATGGCTCAAAGTATTTTTTATGATAATGGTTTTGTTTATTTAGGGTTAGCAAAAAATTCAGGAGAAGAATTAAGGGTGATAGATGTATCGAGTTCAACTTTCCCAGTTGAAGTTGGAGGGTTTGAATTGGGTGCTGGAGTAAACTCAATCTATGTTCAGGACGGTTATGTTTATGTTGCTACCCCAAACAACCCAGAGCTTGTGGTTCTTTCTGTTAATTTTTTTGGCAAGATTGTTGTATTGAAACAAGTCGGATCTTTTGATGCCACAGGGTCGTCAGGAAATGGTAAAAGTTTAGATTTTTCCATGGGTAATATTTATCTTGGTAGAACAAAGGGGGGAGGAAAGGAGGTCTATAGCTTGTCTTCCAGTTCCTTGATGCAATCAGCAGTTGTAGATGATTCGAGTTCAGTTTTAAAATCATTTGTCGTTGATTCTAGTGTAGATGCTATTGCAGGTAGGGGATCATTGATTGCCTTGGCGTCTGCAAGTACCACTGGGCAGTTTGAAATATGGAAAGATTCTGTAATTCAATCAGGGATAAATTTTTCAAACTCAATAGACCATGTGAAATACAGGCCAGCATCTTTGTCCTGTGACGGAAATTCATTCTTTGTTGCTACCGCCACATCGTCGTATTTTTTGTATAAAATAGATTTCCAAAAAAATAAATTAACTGCGAAAATTTAAAACAAATCCACAAAAAAATGAAAGGATTCACCTTATTAGAATGTATTATTTATATAAGTTTGTTGTATGTTATTTTATCCACACTTATTGTGACTTTCTACACCTTCACATTTGAAAGTCAAAAAAGTAATCAGTGGGCACAAGATTTTATAAATAAAAAATCGACAGAGTTAGAAAATCTAAGCTCTATCGATTTTTAATTTTTTTATGTATGTGAATATTACTCTACTAGGCTTTTTCCTGTCATGGCGTCAGGAATATTTACGCCAAGAAATTTTAAGGTTGTAGGCGCAAGATCTGATAGACCTACACCATCTTGTCGAAGTTTCAAACCTTCTTCAGTGATGATACATGGTACAGGGTTTGTTGTGTGGGATGTGTGTCGGATACCTGTAATTGGATCAACATTTACTTCTGCATTTCCATGGTCCGCTGTGATGATGGCGATACCGTGTTCACCGTTCTCATCTTTCTTTTCAACAAGTGCATCAATTACTCGCTTGAGCTGAGTATCTACTTCTTCTACCGCAGTGATGATGGCAGGAACATTTCCAGTGTGACCAACCATGTCAGCGTTTGCAAAGTTAATAAAAATAAAATCAGTCCCTGCATTTATTTCTTCTATCGCCTTGTCTGCAATACCCTCAGCTCGCATTTTTGGAGCTAGGTCATGTGTCGGAACATCCTTATGGCTTGGAAGCATGATGTGTTTTTCTCCTGGATAAGGATTTTCTACTCCGCCATTTAGAAAATATGTAGCATGGGCAAATTTTTCTGTCTCGGCAATGTGAGCTTGAGTTAGTCCTGCTGCGGATATTTCTTTTGCTAAAGTCGTATCAACTTTTATGGGTGGAAAGGCAACAAGACATTTGAACTCTATTTTGTATTCTGTCATGGTCACAAAACATACATCTTCCTTTGGGGCCATTTCCAAAATTTTCTGTGAAAGCATGCGAGCTCGGTCCGCGCGGAAGTTGAAAAAGAAAACACCATCATGAGGTTGAATTGAACATCCTTTTCCGTTTATATCTAGACAAACAATTGGTTCGAGTTGTTCATCCATTTTTCCTTCTTTGTATAGATTTTCTACGTACTCTGATGGTTGAATATCTTTGAGCTGACAAATATTTCCTTTGCATTCAAACATAGCTTGTTCAACTTTCTCTAGACGATCCCAGTTATTGTCTCTGTCCATAGCGTAAAATCTTCCGGACACTGTAGCGATAAAAGCAATTTTTACTTCTTGCAAAACCTTCTCAAGTTCACGTAGGTATTCTGCTGCACTTTGCGGAGGAGTATCGCGACCATCTGTGAAAACATGAATAGCAACTCTTTCAATACCTGCATCTTTTGCTGCACGAAGGAATGCAAAAAGATGATCTTGGTGAGAGTGTACTCCGCCATCACCAATTAGACCTTGCACATGAAGTGTGGAGTTGTTTTTCTTTACATGATCAAATAGTGCAGCGAAGGCAGGATTTTTTGCATACTCACCTGTGTCTATGGCTTTACCAATACGTACAAGTTCTGTATCTACTGGTCGTCCTGCACCAATGGTTGTGTGACCCACTTCACTATTTCCCATTTGACCTTCGGGTAGACCAACAGCATCACCACTAGCTTTTAGGAGTGTGTGTGGGTATTTTCCCCATATTTCATGGAAAAAAGGAGTTTTAGCTTCTGCAATCGCATTATTTTTTGGATCTTCCCTGTAGCCCCAACCATCGAGGACTATTAGAGTAACTTGTGGGTGATTTTTTTGTGTCATAGAGCCGTATTTTACACCAAAAATATAAAAATGAAAATTATGATATTTTTCGTCAAACAGAATAAATTTTTGCTAAAATTTTTCTTCTTGCTCGGGGCCAAGCCCCTGCGCAAAGTTTCCTTAAAATACATAATTTTCATTTTTATATTTTTGATATAGAAATACTTATTGTTGATTAGGACCATGTTTTTTGTTTTCATTGTGATATCATTTGCAATACTAAAAATAAATGAAGATAAAAGAAAAAAATTCTAGTAGGCCAAGTAAGGTTGCCTTTGAGGAACTTGTTGGTTTTTTAAAGGATGAGGAAAAGATAATGCAATCTCGTGTTAATTTGAAAAGTCTTTTGGGATTGTATAAAAATAAAAAAGCATATTTTTGTTTTAGCTCCGATATTCCGGTTGCTTTTGCAGGTCTTTGGTCAACAAAAAGTAAGGAGTGGTTAGAGTTTGGTACCTTGTGGGTTAATCCAAATTTCAGAGGGATGGGTTTCTCGTTGGAAGCTTTTGAGGAATGCATTTCTCTTGCTCCACCTAAGAAGAATATTTTTCTTATCACGCGAAGTAAAAGGGTAATGGATATAGCAAAATCTTATGGATGGTTTGAATGGAAATCACAGGATTGGACTAAGGATTCATTGTGGCAAAAAATTGCAGAGCCGTGGGGAAAGAATGAGAAGCTTCCAAAGGCTACAAGAATGTTTCCATCTGGAGGTAGGTTGTTTATCAAGCCATAGAAAAATAAAAAGCCCCGGCGAAGGCCGGGGCTTTTTATTTTTTTCAGCTACGCTTTGAAAGCACCTTTGCCGGCAAATACAGCTTTTGTTCCTAGAGCTTCTTCGATGCGGAGTAGTTCGTTGTATTTTGCAACGCGCTCTGAACGACAGAGTGAACCAGTTTTAATCTGGCCGCAACCAAGTCCTACTACAAAGTGTGAAATTGTAACATCTTCTGTTTCTCCTGATCGGTGTGACACAACTGCTGTCATTCCAGCTTTGTGAGCCATCTTTATAGCATCGATTGTTTCTGTAACTGTACCGATTTGGTTTAGTTTGATTAAAATAGAGTTACCAGCTTTTTCATCAATACCTCTTTGTAGGCGAGTGATGTTTGTTACAAAAAGATCATCTCCAACAATTTGAACTTTTTTACCTAGAGATTTTGTCATCAGTTTCCATCCTTCCCAATCATCTTCTGAAAAACCATCTTCGATAGAAACGATAGGGAATTTCTTTAGCCATTCACCATAAAACTCAACCATTTCTGCAGATGAAAGTTGTCGTTTTTCGCTAGCAAGATCATAATGGCCAGCTCCTAGTGCGCTACCTTCTGCTGTTTTGTAAAGCTCCGTAGCTGCAGCATCGATCGCAATAGAAATATCTTTTCCAGGTTTGTATCCTGCATTTGTAATAGCTTCAAGAATAACTTCGATGGCAGCTTCGTTCGATGGAAGTGATGGTGCGTATCCGCCCTCGTCTCCAACTGAAGTGTTAAGACCTCTCTTGTGTAAGATTTTTTTCAAAGCATGAAAAACTTCCGCTCCATATCGTAGGGCTTCTGCAAAACTTTTTGCTCCTATTGGCATGATCATAAACTCTTGAAGGTCGGTTGACTGTTCAGCATGTTTTCCTCCGTTTAGAATGTTCATCATTGGAAGAGGTAGAGACATTGGTTTTCCAGTTTTTGCAATGCCAGCAAAATATTTATACAAAGGTTTTCCTTCTACTTGAGCAGCTGCGTGTGAAAAGGCTAGAGAAACGCCAAGTATTGCATTGGCTCCAAGTTTGCCTTTGTTTTCTGTTCCATCAAGGACAATCATGGCCCGATCAAGAGTTGTCTGATCAAAATCTTTTCCTTTCAAAGCCTTTTGTATTGGACCGTTTACGTTTGCTACAGCTTTTTGTACACCTTTGCCACCATATCTTTTGTCACCATCACGTAGTTCTATAGCTTCATGTGATCCAGTTGATGCACCTGAGGGTACGGCGGCGCGACCCATTACTACTCCACCTTTTACTTCAGTTGCTTTCAAATATACATCTACTTCTACTGTGGGGTTACCACGTGAGTCTAATATTTCTCGTCCAACAATCTTTGCAATCTTATGTGTCATTTTTTTAATTTATTTAATTAATTATTTTTATAATTACTACAGCTACAATGGCTTTCACATTTATCATCTTTGCAATTTTTACAATGTTTGCATGTCCACAAACAAATGTGACCAGGACCTGAAATGATTACTGAGATTAATGCCAAGACAAGTATGAATGCATATTCATATCCACCTTGCGCAATGAAACCATTTTTGAAATGAACAGTGATAATAGCTCCAATCATGTCTATTGCCAAAAGTAGAGCTGAAAAGCGACTCGCTACACCAAGTAGTAAAGAAATACCTCCAAGAAATTCAACATAGGCAACTAGGTAAGCTGTAAAAACTGGCCATGGAATACTTATTGCTGTAAAAAAACCAATTGTTCCAGGCATGCTTGTAATCTTTGCGTATCCGTGTGCAATAAAAATTAACGCAAGCCCAACACGAATGAGCAAAAGCGCTAAATGTGAATGATGTGTTTTTTTCATAGTGCGCATATGATACCATATAGATATATATGTATACAAAACATTCGTATTATTGGTTTAAGCCAAAAAAAGTTGGAGTTTTTGCAATCTATTATCCAACTAATTTTCCAGGATGGGTTGTAACTCTATCGTGTTTATTCTACCTTTTTTATTTTGTTTCCATTGCTAGTCAGATTTCATCAAATATCTCATCTTATATTTATTGGTTTCTGCCTAGAGCTATTATTGTTCTTATTGTTTATGATTTATTTTGTTTCAGAGCAGGAGAGTATCCTTATTGGTGGAGAAAATAGAAAAAGAAATTTAAGTTCGGGTTTGTGTTTAAGATAACATCAAATGTTTAGTATAAAAAGAAACAGCCTGTTTTTGAGATAACAGGCTGTTTTATTTTGGCTCAGTTGAGTGAGCTAGTTTCTTGGAGGCCTTTTGTTTTAGGCTGCAGTTTCAACCTTGTCGTCGGGGTGAGGTTCGACGTAGTTTTCTTCCAGGTACCTCTCAATTGATTGTGAGGCTTTGTTCATCCAGGTGTGCGGCGTGTTTCTGATGATGTTTTTCCCTTCGATCAGTTCGCAGGAATGTGTCTCGTAGGACCCATCCGTTTCAGTGATGTGAAAATCAACTTTGCCATTGGTGATGTCGATGTCGACAATGATAAAGCAGTTGTTTCTGAGGGGGTGTTCATAAATCAAAATTCCGAGCTCTTCCCGTATACAATGAATCTTGCTCATTTCGGGCAAAGTTCCAAAGTCGATGATGTTTCCGTTGTAGTCCATTACCACAACGTTGCCATAAAGGCGCTTCAAATTTTTGTGTGCCAACATACTAAATAAATCTAAGAAAACATTACCACTCTTTATGAAATAGTCAAAGTTTATAGGGTGTGGTAGTGTGAGTAAAAATATCAGTTTTCGGTATCATATTTATGTTAAAAAAACAGGAAAAAAAATCTAAAAATTTTTGGCAGGAGCAAAAAAATAAGGCTGACAAAGCTAGTCGCCCCATTGTTGTGCTTGCACCTATGGCAGACGTAACGGATGCTCCTTTTCGTCGTGTCATTGCAAAGTATGGCAAGCCAGATGTTTTGTGGACAGAGTTTGTTTCTGCTGATGGATTGATGAGAGCAACACCAGAAGGTAAAGAAAAACTAAAAAAAGGTTTGATTTTTGATGAGAGTGAACGACCTATAGTTGCTCAGTTTTTTACATCAAATCCAGAACATATGAAAAAAACTGCTGAACTTGCGGTTGAACTCGGTTTTGATGGCATTGATATCAATATGGGTTGTCCAGATAAAGGGATAGAAAAGCAAAATGCTGGGGCCGCAATGATGAAAAATCCAAAACTTGCTAGAGAAATAATTCGTGCAGCGAAAGATGGTGCAGGATCTTTGCCTGTATCTGTAAAAACCAGAATTGGATTTAATAAAGTTGAACTTGAGACTTGGTTACCTGAGCTGCTTGCGGAATGTCCCGCGGTCATTACCATACATGCTCGTACTCGTAAGGAGATGTCAAAAGTTTTAGCACGTTGGAAATTTGTTAAGAGGGCTGTTGAAATACGAGATGAAGTTCAAAAAGATTTGGATCCCAAAGAAAGAACTCTTATTTTTGGAAATGGAGATGTTAAAGATGTTGCAGATGCAAAGCGACTTGCAAAGGAAACCGGATGTGACGGAGTAATGCTCGGGCGTGCTATTTTTGGAAATCCTTGGCTTTTTGCAGAACTTGGAAATAATAAAAAAGATATAAAAAATGAAAGTAAAAATAAAACAAAAGTCACAGAAAAAGAATTTGTCCCAGTGTCATTAGTCTTGCGCCTAAAAGCTCTTCTGGAACACACAAAGCTTTTTAATAAGTTGCTCGGAGATACAAAGAATTTTGCAATAATGAAAAAACACTTTAAGTCCTATGTTTCAGGTTTTGATGGGTCAAAGGATCTCAGGGAAAAATTGATGGAGGCAAATAGTTTTAAAGATGTTGAAAAAGTCATTAAAAATTTTATCTCTTTACAAAAAACAAAGTAGGTGTAGTATATTCGACAGATCAAGTTCCAGATATGTCAGGACTAAACATGTATGGGTACTCTCACGGGTATTCGTTGATCGGATTTCTTTCGATTGTCTTTTTCTGTCTGATGTCGCTGGGTTTTCAATCATTGAGTTTCTGGTCTTGGCAACAAGATTATGAGGTTCTTGATGTGATGAATGAGAGGCCTTCAAGCTTCTCCTTTGTTACTGATGTCTTAAATCTTTTCCGTTTTAAACATTCAGGTTTCAATTTGGGACCAAAAATGTCGTCGACGACTAGAAGGATTCAAGAGGTCTATGACCATCCAACGTAGAGGGGTAACTCCCAATACATCATTTATGCGGCTTCGCACCAAGCCACAACAACTGTTGGTGCATTAATATCTACCAAACTCTAAACCGGAACCTGACGCTAGTTATAGGCGTTCTAAAAAAGGAGGGGATAGAAAAATAGGGGCAACGCATGCTGAATGCGTTGCCCCTTTTCATTTGTCTATTTAGAATTCAGCCAAAGTTCTTTAGCCTAAATTGGCTATATTTTTATATTAATTTCCATTCTGGTATACTTTCGACATGGCATCATCTAATACTCCAACTTCACAGCACTTATCTTTATATAGAAAATATCGACCTACAGTTTTTGATCAGGTTGTGGGGCAGGAACAAGTTGTTGAAGCTCTTAAGGGTGCACTTCAAAATGGAGCTATTGCTCATGCATATCTTTTTTATGGTACACGTGGTACTGGAAAAACTTCTGTTGCTCGTATTTTTGCTGCAGCTCTCGGCACATCCTCAAATGATCTTTATGAAATAGATGCCGCATCAAATAACAGTGTCGATCAGATTCGTGATCTTAATGAGTCAATCAATACTGTTCCACTTCAGTCTAGATATAAAGTATATATTTTGGATGAGGTACATATGCTTTCAAAAGCGGCTTTCAATGCGTTTTTGAAAACTCTTGAAGAACCTCCAAAACATGTTGTTTTTATTCTAGCTACCACAGAGCTTGAGAAAGTTCCAGAAACGGTGATATCTAGATGTCAGGTTTTTACTTTTAAAAAACCAAACCGTACAGTTCTTCGTCAGGTGGTGGAGAGTACTGCAAAGAGTGAAGGGTTTGCTATTGATGGAGATGCTGCAGAGCTCGTGGCACTACTCGGCGATGGATCTTTCCGTGATACTCATGGAGTGCTACAAAAAGTTTTGTCAGGTGCAAAAAAAACAGTCAAACGCAAAGATGTTGAACGTTTAACGAATGCACCCAAAGGGGAATTGGTAAATGATCTGATAAATTCAATTGCAATTGGAGATCTGAATAAGGCCCTTTTTGTTGTATTGGAAGCTTCTCGTGCAAACATTGATATTTCACTTTTTGTCACACTGATTATTCAAAAGGTGCGTGCTTTTCTTTTATTAAAATACAGCCCATCTGCGGAGAGTTTTTTGAAAGAAGATTTTTCTTCGGAGGATTTTAATATGTTGAAAGAATTGGTAAAAAAAGCAGGGGATCAGAGTGGCGCTTCTTCTGCGAACGCCTCGGGTATTAATTCCTTAGTTCTGTCTGAGCTTTTGTCTGTCTCAGCGGCTATTTCTCGTTCTGTGGTGCCCCAAGCCCCACTTGAGCTTGCATTGATTCGGCTTATCGGGCAGAATATCAAAGCGACCGAAAAGTAGGGTAAATACTGAAGGGTAAAAAGGGAAGTCGCAAATAAAATAAATTGGGGGATCGTCTAATGGTAGGACAACAGATTTTGGTTCTGTTTATCGGGGTTCGAGTCCCTGTCCCCCAGCAGTCATCTGAGACCGACCGAGGTCTATATATCAACACTTTTTTGAGAGCAGAAGTTCGCACCAGTCATGGACACGAACTTTGTACAAGAGAGTGAAGAAATGTAGAATCTCGTTTGAATTATCACACGATACTATTCCGTAAATTGCATACCTGCTTAGAGCAGTATTCAGAACTAAAAAGCACCCAATTGGGTACTTTTTAGTTTATAGTTCAAAAATGGTAAAATTAAATGATGGATTCATCTACAATAAATAAGATATCACAGCTTAAGATTGCTCTTGAAAAAGTAGATGGCTTTTCTGCTGAATTTGGTTTGCGGATTCAAAATATCGTTAATGAACACAAGACAAACGGTGGACATCTGGAATACGCTTATGTTGAGCATTTTCATAAAGAGATTGTTGGTCTCTCAAAGTTATTTCAGTATCTTTTAAAAGATGACTTTAATCAGAAGTATGTTTTCTTTGCTGTCAGAGCATCTTTTGAGGTCATTTTTTATCTTGAATATGTATTACGATTAGCTAAGGAAGACAGTAAAAAAGTACTCGAATTGCTTTCTCGGGATATGGCACAAATTGGATCGGCAATAGATGCTGCGATTCCACCCAAAGAAGAACATGATATGCACAAGACACTTAAAGCCGTTGGTGTTGTAAATAAAATTCTTAAAACAGATTTTGATTTAGCAAAAGTAAAATCAAATACAAAAGTGTTTCCATCAATCAAAGATTTATGTGACAAAAGCTCGCTCAATCTTAAGGATCAAAGAGATTCGAGTATGTATCACATTTATGTTCTTTATAGTGAATCAAACCATCTTCGCTTGGGTAACCAGCACGCCATTACAGATGATGTGGATTTGTTAACTTGTTGGGCGTTGGAATACTTCTTAGAGATTTACATAAAATTTTATCAACAACTCATAGATACAAAAATCTTTCCTGAAAAATACACTAGTGACTTAATGGCAATAAAGCAATCTATAGGTATGAGTTGGTAGAGCGTTTATATAAGTTAAAAATGTTAAAATGTATTTATGTCTGGACCAGCACTAATATTTGATAAATCCGCGCTTCAAGGGTTAAGTGCAGATGAATCCATGTGGCTTGAAAATTTCTATACTACAAATATAACCCCATTATTTTTTGTGGAGACTCTTGCTGATCTCGAAAAAGAAGTACGCTCTAAAAGAAAACCAGAAGATATTGTCGGAGATATTGCTCACAAGACACCCGATATGGGATGTGTAAATACTCACCACAGAGATTTAATGGCTGGAGAATTAATGATGAAAGGAAAAATAAAAATGGATGGAAGACCTCTTCTTTCTGGAGGAAGAACTGTAGAGTTAGGGGGTAAATTAGGAGTGCTTTTTCAAGATGCTCCTGAGGTAGAAGCATCCAAACGCTGGGAAAAAAGGCAGTTTTTAGAAATAGAAAGAACCATTGCGAAAGGTTGGAGAGAAGAACTTTCTTTAATGGGGCAAGAAGATTTTACATATTTTGAAAAACTTTTTGATGCGATGGGTAAACCAAAAACATTTAAAGAATTAAAAACTCAGATTGACTTAATGATTAATGAGAAAACAGGAGAAACCCTTTTTGAATTTGGAATGACTCTTTTGGGTGTTATGCCTGAAACTAGAGCTAGGGTCATTGAGATTTGGAAGGCTTCTGGCTCTAAACCAATAAGAGAATATGCTCCATATTTTACATTCGTATTTTCAATAGATTTATTTTTCTATGTTGGAACAGCTGGTAAACTTTTTAATCAGTTTCCACATGCCCAAACTCACAAAGTAGATATAGCTTATCTTTACTATCTTCCATTTTGTAAGATATTCACATCAAGCGATAAACTTCACATTACACTGGCTCCAATATTTATGGAGCCAGATCAAACTTTTATCTCAGGATCTGATCTAAAAGCTGATTTTGCAAAACTTGATGCTCTTTATGATTTACTACCCGATGAAGTGAAAAATAGAGGCTCAGTGGTATTTGCACCATGTCCTCCTGATGATGTTTCATTTCTCACTACTCAAATGTGGGATAAATACATGGCAAAAGAATGGAGAAAAATAAAAGATCGCATGCGTAAATTTGATGGAACAGATAAAGTTAATCCAGAATTAGAACAGGCTCTTTTTGAAAAACTGAAAAAGTTCGCAAAGGAATCAAAAACAGTAAGTCCAGATAAGCTTCCAGATTCCGACGAAGCTGATAGCATGATGACTAGACACATGGTTTCTATACAAAAAGGTAAATGGAAAAAGTTTCCACCTGAAGTAATAAATAGTAATAAAAGGATCCTTGAATAAAATTATGGAACAAAAATTGAAAAACATTATTGAAAAGACTTTGAAAGTTACGGATCCACTTGTTAATGTGGGAGCTCCTTCAGATTCTAAATTCATTAATGTAATTCTTGGTATATATAGGGTATCGTTTGGAACACTTAGAGATATTTATTATCTCTCTAGTAATGAAGATGTTGGTAGTAGTTCCTTGGCCTTAACTAGAAAAATTATTGAATACGGAATTACAGTTGAATACATGCTTTGGAAAGGAAAAGAAAAAATGGCTGAGCAATTTCAAAAGCACTTATATAAGGAAATCCATGAAGAGATTGAATTTTTAAAATTTATAGGACAAAATCCTGCAGATCAAAGTGGTGAACTAAAAATTGGAGTTGAAGACTCTGAAGAGAAATACAATAATCTTAATTCCGAAGCGAAAAGTAGAAATAGCTGGGCTGGAATATCAGTAGATAAAATGGTTGAAAAATTGCACGAAGCAAACCAGTTAAAAGATTTTGATTTTTCACGTATAAGCCAAGCGTATATATGGGGATGTCGTTTAAATCACGTAAGCCCTATGGTGGTTCAAAATTATATGAGTCAAACAGAAGCTGTTGTAGCAAGTAGTTTTTATCTGCGACAAGCACTTATGATCGCAACTCTTTTTCATATCCGTCTAACGACAAGATATATAGATGAAATTCGTTTAATTAAAGGTGTAGATGATCACAAAGATATAGCTGATGAAATATTATTAATTTGGGATGATATTAATGCTATAAAAGAGTAATTTTCTTATCTTTTAGGATTAACTTGCTTCTCAGGTGACTTAATAGTTCTCTTTTTTCATACATAGATTTTTTTCTCAGGATATGTTTTGCATAATTTCTGATGTCTACTTCTTTAATCTTCACTTTCTCTTGAACTGCTCGTCCGAGTACTGATTCTTGAAATTCATTATGTGACTCTATTTCAGATTTAATTTTGTCTTTCATTCCTATCTCATCAAGTGAAACTGTATCGAGTATATTCGCTAGTTGTTCAATCAGCTCTTCCTCGCGTACATATCCACAAGGACAATTTTTGTCCTTGAATTTTGTACATCCGTAGTAAACATATCTATTTGTTGTACCATCTTTAAGTTTTTTAAATTTTTCATCTGCGGTGATTCCTGATTCGCACAACCCACATGTAATCATTCTGGTGAAAGCGAACTCTTTATCTTGTGCTCGCACCGTATATTCATTAGTTATCTTATTTTGTACTTGGTTATATAAATCTTTTGTAATAATTGGCTCGTGTTTTCCTACATACCACAATCCACCTCCTTTTGGATATTCAAACTCTCCATAATAGAAAGTGCTTTTGAGGATGATATAAATATTACTTAGTGTTAACGGTTTACCACTTTTTGTTTTGAATAGTATATCTTCCTTAAGCCATCTGAAGAGTTTTCGTCCAGACCAACCATCGTACGCAACTTTTTCAAACATCTGCTTGATTACACAAGCTCTTTGTTCGTCGAGAACTACTTCACATTTTCTTCTTCTGTCTGAATGGTTCAAGTACCCAGTTGGTGCTACTGATGGCCACAATCCCATTTCAACTCTTGCTCTCAAACCTCTCTTCACATTAACCATCTTGTTGTCGTTTTCAAGTTTGGCTTGTGACCCAAGAATCATCAGAAGGAATTTTTCATTTGGGTTATTTGTAAACTTTTGTCCGTAAGTTCGTATTTCAATTAAGTGTTTTTGATCCATTAGATCTACTACACTTCCGAGATCACCTGCATTTCTTGATAGGCGATCTGGTGCCCATGTAAGTATTCCATTAAACTTTCCTTGTCTGATTTCATTGATAAGTTCGTTGTACACAGGTCTTTGACCAACCTCTTTAGAAGAGTGTGATTCACGCTTTATTTCTACTATTTCAAGCCCCTCACGTTCCGCTAGTGACTGCATTTCCTTCACTTGAGACTCTATCGAAAGAGCCTGTTTATCCTCCTGTTCTGTTGATTTTCGGGCGTATAAACAGTACTTTATTTGTTCTTTTTCCATACACATCATTAATGACGCAATGCCCTGTATGAGTCTAGAGCGTCCTAGACCCTAGTTTGTTGATAACTAATATATTTAAATACAACGTTTCAATATAATGTAACAAATGTTATATTGATATAGTGAAAAATGAGTCAGCAAAATTGGGTAAAAACATGAAGAAAATTCGAACTGAGAAAGGTATCTCTCAGGGTGATATTGCTCGTGCACTAGGGCTTGGGCGAGGATATATAAGTAATATTGAAAATGGAAAAACAAATCCTACACTTTCAACAATTACTAATCTAGCAAAAGCTCTTGGAGTCTCAACTAACGAACTCCTAAAATAAATTTATGGAAAAAGAATTATCAAATTATATAAAGTACTGTCTTGGATATATTAAACTCACAAGAGAGCGCACTGTAGCTGCTCAACA
>CAINVO010000041.1 GCA_903854195.1 uncultured bacterium
GCTTATTTTAACCCCAAACCACTAGCCCACCGCCCCCTAATAATGTTATTATTAAGTCACTAATTTAGGGTTAGGCCAATTGATAGTCAACAAATAAAAATATGAGCCAGCAAGTAATTTTCGAAGATGAAAATGACAATGGAATGCTCATGCAAAAGCGTGGCTCATTTGGTGACCCTGATGCTTCCCGATCCGTTATTGTAAACTTTTTTATTGAACGTAAAATTGTGAAAAACAGCAACCAAGCCAATGTTATGTTGGTTATTTTTTCTATACTACTCTTAGCTGCAAGTGTTTATCTCTATAGTTCATTGAATACGAAAAATGATGAAGTGACCCTGAAAAATGGGACGAGGATTACCGTCGAGCAATACGCCGACGGCCTGCGTAAAGGCCTCTACAAATAAAATCGCGAATATGAAAAAAGACGAAAAAAATATGAGCGACGTAAACAAATTCAACTCCCCTCCGATTAAAAAAATCGCTCATACAAAATTCGTCGCTCTGCTTGGTGCCAATTTTTTTAAAAAATCTTCAAAGTCGGGCAGCCCCTCATCCAACAAAAAAGGTGGATTTACCTTAATCGAACTTATGGTAGTGATTGCGATTATTGCTCTGATGTCAACGATCGTGTTATCAGCGCTGACAACAGCAAAGGCCCGCTCAAGAAATGCGAAGAGGTTGCAGATAGTTAAGCAGTACGCAAATGCGTTGGAGCTTTATAGGAGTGATAATGGGGGGTATCCTAATTATAGTTCTCCATATTGTCTTGGTGAAGTAGGCGTCGGGGTTTGTAAATTTAATATAATTGATGGTAGTGCGGCTCTCAACTCATCACTTACAAAATATATTCCTGGACCGCCAGCAATGACTGACAATGTAAATAACAGTGCTTCATATCACGGTCTCGTTTATTATAATTGTTCAAGCACAACATGCCCGGCAGGTGCTACAAATGGATATGAAGTAGATTGGTACATGGAGGGTATTAACCAAAGTTGTGGCGGAGGGTCAAACTTTGGAGTAACCAACGACCCAACCCATTGTGCTTTTTTTGTTCTATAAATTTTTTATATAAAAAATATAGCCAGACCTTGTCTTTCGACGAAGTCTGGCTATTTTGTTAATTGTGGATATCAAACGATTATCTCCTCCGACGAAGAACGCTGAGGAGTCCAACTCCACCAATGAGCATTGCCCAAGTTGATGGCTCAGGAACGACATTGATTGCGGTAACCTGCAACTGGAAGTCCTCCGAGGTTGGGGGCTACTGAATGTTGGAGTAAGGACAGCTGTTGTGCTTACATAACTTTCAGAGGCAACATTCACATCCCAAGCAACAAATGCGCCGGAAGTTGAAACTGCCATCGTACCGATTCCGGGATCTTGTCCATTTACGAGAATATTGCTGAGACTCAGCGACACATTATCTGCCGCAAGGGTTTCACTAATAATCAAATCAGTAAACGGTGTGAGAATCCTGTAAACTGAAGTCGTACCAGAGTTTGCAATAGAGAGCGTAAACGCACCACTACCATCATTGGTCAAACTAAAGTTATAACCAATTCCAGAACTCCAAACGACATCTGTTGTACTTGTAAAACCTGAATTCCAGGCTGTGTAAGCTGGGCCGATTCCAAGCTCGGGGGTACCAGAACCGCCGCCTGCCCTTACAAGTACATTCAAACTTGTGAATTGGCGTGACTCCGAATCAGTACCACTGAGACTATTCCATGTTGCTTTACTGATCTGAGTCGCCGTAACTGAAGCCTCACTCGAGGCGGTCCAAATCGCAAAGGCAATAAGGACAATCGAAATGATCGCGAAATTTTTCGTTTTCATTATTTTCCTCCTTTTGTGCTTTCGCACGGTTGTTTTTGTCAAAACCACAGTTGCACACTTTATGCACTGCGGACTAAGACATTATTTTCAAAGATTCTTTGCGACAAACGGAATGTCTGTCAGTTACCGAATCTGTCACTATTATATCATATATAGTGGAAATTGCAAGGGGTCAGACAAGATTTCAAAACACACCTTTATTTTAAAAATGGCAGAAAAAATGCCCCAGCGCTTAGCGCCAGGGCATCGTGTTTTAATTTTCTAATACCTTCAAACAATTTTTCCATTTTTTTTAAATGACTTAAAGCTGAAGGGATATATGCTTGATTCTCCAGCCGTCATCGTACAGAAGAAACTGAGCCTTACCTTCGTAGAGCTGTCTCTCATCCGCCATTGGTAGTCCGTTTACACCGTAAGGGTCAGCAATCTGCCCATAAAGTGTCAAGGCTATTTTGTAGGTAAATTCAACATTCACCTCAGTACCCTCTGAAGTATTGACCGGCATCGTCATGCCCGTCACCTCTTGAAATATTCTGCCTCCCAACGTAACCTCACCCGCCTCCATATCAATTGAACCCTTTGCCTCAAGAGTTGGAACAATGCCGTATCGGCACTCCCAAACCTGCTTTTCTGGCTCTGACTGCGAAGGTACTTTTCTCCTACTGATTTCCACCACATTCACAAGACCATGTTCAATCTCGCGATGATGAAATGCAAGTAGGCCTTCCGGCATTTTATCCGGCGGTACTTGAAACTCAAATGTTTCGACATCGAACTTAATGTTCTTGGTCTTGATAATCTGCTGCGCCATATTGGCGCTAAGGATTTTTGAAACCTTGTCCCGAGTCAAATGATTGGGGTCATCTGCTTGGGTCTTGGTTTGCTGTTGAACCTGTGACTGTGCCTTGACATGATCTTGCTTGTCGCAAGCAGTTAACACCACGGAGACACAAAGTATCCCCGCCGAAAAACTGAGCACGCTTAATGCCCATTTCATATTTGCTTTCATTGCTGTGGTTCCTTTTGTGTGCGTCTAGAAGTTTTGTTTTGACGCGGTTTTGGTTTATTCCAATTTCATATTGCACACCCGTGCAATAAGATACTGGAAATTTGTCAAAGACTCGAACTGATTCGTTGACTTATTGATTTACGTTTTGCTATTTTCGACTATACCACAAAGTACATTTTTGTAAAGGGTGCTATGTAAATTAATATTTTACAGCTAGCTCATAAATTTTCAACCTCAGACTCAGCCGTATTAAAGATTCAGCTATTTGTATCCCAAAACACCTATATAAAATTGGGCTAAAAATTAAAACATGATAACATTGACCCATTATGGAACTATTCAAATCACAAAATATTTCTTATCAGTCTAAAAATGTTGGCGGAGTAAATATACATTTACTTGAAAAAAAGGGTGCCCCTATATACATAAGAGTCATATTGAAGGCTGGGTCAAGGTATGAAACAAAAAGAGGATCAGCGCATTTTTTAGAACACATGCTTGTGTCCAAGACAGAGATGTTTTCCTCAAAAGACCTCATTGCTGAATATATTGAAGGGATTGGAGGAAAATTTGCACTATACACCACAACTGAGTTTATCTATATTGATGTAGAAATATCTGACAAGGAAGATATAGATACCGCCGCAAATTTCCTAGATCAAATGGTTAATAAGACAATTTTTGATAATTATGTTTTTGAGAACGAAAGAGGTGCCATTCTTTCCGAATATCAAACCATAAAAACAAATCAAGAAAGATATATTTGGGAAGTATACGCGAGGCTTCTATTTCAAGAGACCTCCCTATCAAAAACACCCATAGGAACAGAAGAGTCTATTAGGTCAATAAATATTGATGATCTAAAAGAATTTCAAGAAAAGTATTTCACAAGAGAAAATATGTCTGTAATTGCCTCTGGTGATATTGATTTAGAGTTATTATGCTCTAAAATTGAAAAGATACTTCCTGAAAAAATTGGGTACGGACAAAATACTGAAGACATAATTATAGTTAGAAACAAAAGTGTTGACATGGAATATTATCAATCTAAACAAGCGAGTGTTGTATTAGGGTTCAGAACAAAAAATTATAATCTAAAAAATGAGGCTGTCGGTGACATATGTGCATCTTATTTAGGACAAGGGAGGGCCTCACTTTTAATGAAAAAACTACGTTACGAAAAAGGTCTTGTTTATCACGTTTATACAAACAACACAATGACCAAAGAAAAAGGTGAATTTTTTGTAGGAAGTAATTGTAATAATGACAAGACCAAGGAAGTAATTGAGATTATAAAGGAAACAATTAATGAAGTTAAAGAACATTCTATACCAAGTGACAAAATATCTTTTATAAAATCAAAGATAATAAAATCATTAAAAATAAAACTCCAAACTTCTCAGAACTTAGCAATGCAAAACCAGAGACTAATATTAAACTGGAATAAAACAATTGAAGACTATATTTATGAAGTTGAAAAGACAACTAATGATGATATTAATAAATTTATACAGGAAAATATAAATTTGGATTCTATGTATACTGCAATTTGTGGGGACGTTTCACTTAACTAGCAAAAGTTAATGTCGCAACAAAACAAATTTAAGAAATTTGTCTCTTATTACTCTCTGAATCACCCTTTAAAAAAGTTTGTACAGAAAACATAAACTTTCTTGTTTCTAGGATTAAAAGTGTGAGGGAAGTATTGCAGTCAATTTAGATTTATCTTGTAATTTAATTACCGATATCTGCAATAGAGCTAGGAATTACAGTCATATGATCCTTCCCTTTTATTGTTTTGGTCTTCCACGACAAAGACACTGGGACTATACCCTTTTTTAATTTGTATTTATTTGCATCTAGTGCAATAAATTTTTTCATATTATTTAGGTAACCAAAACTTTAAACACCTAGAAATTTCCTTGATCCAATATCAACCTTTTGTATCTTCATTATATCAATATATTTTCCAAAGCTTTCTGTTGTAGATATTGTTACAGAAACATCGTCCTCATCAATCACAAACCCCACGGCACAACAAACTTCCTTTGATAAAAATCTAAAAAACTTTTTAAGGTTTCCTTCTTTTTTTTCAGAGTACCAACATATCATTTCTATCTTTTTATTTTTCTGATTCATATTTAGTGATTTTTGTAATTAAAGATTTTGGAATATAGTAAAAGAGCGATTTCTTTTTTGGATGATTCATAGGTCTATCTTTTGAAATGATTATTGTCTCTGGATTTTTTATCAAAATATAACCAGACTCATCTACTACCATTTCACCTTCAGTGTATGCTTGTGTAGGATCATATAGCCCATCACCCTCATATACCCTAACATCTTCCCAATATATCCCAACTTTTTGGTTTTCAGACATGATTTTCATAATTATATTTCTCTTAGTTTTTCTATTTTTAAAATAGCCTTTTTAGGAATTATTATCCCTTTGATATTTTTGTCTTTACCTTCAACCCAGATCATTTCAAGATCTAAAAAGGAATCTTCCGCCCTTCTAACCTTTCCAATGGAAACCACTAATCCCGGAACAATATTGTTTTCCTTTACAATGTCTTGATACGAATAAGAAGCGTCTTCGTACGTGACCATGTATATATCGCCTATTTGAGTATTTTTTTTCATAAAAGTATTGCTACCGTAATTCTAGTGGTAAACAGATATAATGTAAAATTACATTTGTTTTTTAAACACACCAATGATACTCTTTTAAACAGAATACATTAAAGCCAAAGAAAGGAGGTGTAAAATGGGCAAGAGAATTAAAGGATCAGATGAAACACACTGGTCAACAACATACACAGATAATAAAGGTCAATCAAACGATCTTACAGGAAGAACTGGGTCGGATAAACATTGTCACATGTGGAATGACGCCGAGGGAGATGCTGGCGCCACACATCGCGGAGAGTGCAAAATCTGTGATGACGTGAAAAATGCGGACCAAAATCCACCGAATGAAGGAAGTTCGGGTGGTTCGGGAAAATAAATCCAAGGTTTTCACCTTTACAACCACAATCCCCAATATGGGATTGTGGTTGTTTTATTTTTTTGTTATATAATTAAAATATTATGTACAATAACCTATTTCAATCATTAGTTACAATAAAACAAGAGCAAGACTTAAATAAATCAAAAATAGATTTTGTGAACATCTTACAAGATTTTTTAAATTATCTTGAGTCAGAAACAAAAAATGAAAGGCTTAGAGATTATTGTATTGATCCAGCCTTTGCAAA
>CAINVO010000042.1 GCA_903854195.1 uncultured bacterium
ATAAAAGATCTTTACGTCCCAGAGGGACTTCATCAATCACGCGGCGTCGCTCCATCAGACTTTCGTCCATTGTGGAAGATTCTCGACTGCAGCCACCCGTAGGTGTATGGTCCGTGTCTCAGTACCATCGGTGGGGGTCAGGCTCTCACCTCCCCTAGACGTCATAGCCTTGGTAGTCCATTACACTACCAACTAGCTGATATCGCACAGGCCTTTCCCAGAGCGTTAAAACTTTACTCTTGCGAGACCATCGTGTATTAGTCCACCTTTCGATGAATTATTCACGACTCTGGGGGAAGTTCCTATGTATTACTACCTCGTTCGCCACTAACTTTAAACGACCTTTTGATTTGATATAATCTCATCTCGGGAAAAATAAAGTCCGTTCGACTTGCATGCCTTATCCACGCCGCCAGCGTTCATCCTGAGCTAGGATCAAACTCTAACTAAAAGTTAATCCCGCCTGCAAAAGCTTTAGCAAATGCGGGCAGGTAGAACGAAACAAAACAAAAAACAGCACTTCGTCGCTTGCGCTCCTCAGTGTCTTGGACTAAAGTCCTCGACATTTTTTGTTATCCGTTAGAGTTCAATCTTTGCTCTAAAAATTATTTATACTCACTCAAAAAAAACAAACAAGCTTGCACTTGTTCTCAAAAACCTATTAATTTGTCAAAGAGGTGTTTTTATCCCGCCAGGGCGGGGAAATTAAAACGCCATTCCATAGAAGGAAAGACGCTGAGAAAGTATATACCAACAAAAAGATAGTGTCAAGCAGAGAGCAAGGTCGGATCTTCGCCTTTTGCGAAGGTCCGACCTTCGTATTATTTTCTATTAAATGCTTCTTTGGGAGATAGTCCAGTAGCCTTATGTGCTGGCCACCAACCGGAGACAAAACCAATCATTACAGACAAAAACAATATAAGAAAAACGAACCACCAAGGAATTAAGAAAAGTTGTATTGTTTCACCGCCAAATTTGGTGGCCACGACACTAAGCAGAAAGTTTAAAATTTTACCCATAGTGATACCAATTATGATACCTCCTAGTCCTCCAAACAGACCCATCGCTGAAGCTTCGATCAAAAATAAATTACGAACATCATAGTCGGTAGCTCCGAGAGATTTTAATATTCCAACTTCATAAGTACGCTCCATAAAACCGACAAGCATTGTGTTGAACATTCCGATTGCAGAAACAATCAATGCAGTCACTCCAAAGACACCCAAGATAATAGTTAAAATGTTTGTAATCTGACGAGCCTGTGTGACTAGATCAATGCGAGCAGAGACAGAAAAACCTTCTCCGAGTAATTTATCTCGTAGTGTTGCTAAAACATCCACATTTTTAGCTTTAACCAAAACTTTATTAAAAAAGGGCGGTGGAACAGAAAGAGAATTAGAAAAAATTATAGCCGTTGGAGAAGTCGCTTGATCACTAATGATACCTTTTATTTTTACCGGTGCAACAGAATCAGACTCTACTGTAGTATTGTCTTTGTTATTTTGATAAGAAACTTTAAAATTTAGCGTCTTGTCTAATGCTGTTTTATCAGCAACAAGACCAAGTGGTGCTAAGGTTTGACTATAGGTAACTGCACCTGTATCTCCGTCTGTTGGAGTTGATCCAATGTCAGGTAAAATTCCTGTCAATCGGAAATAAGCTGGCTCTACAATAAGAGTGTCTATCAAAAGACTAGACCCACCACCTTGATTTACTTCTCCTGGAAATTCAGCAACAGGACTAACTTCTGCGACATTTTCGTAGGTTTTTAATTTATCCACCAAGGGTTGCTGTATTAAAAGATTGCTCTCTGTCGGATAGCTAGCCTCCATAGTTACCAATGAGTCAGAGGTTGTAATAAGTTTACCAATCAAAATATACTGAAGTCCGTAGCCCAGAGAAACTAAAAGTAAAACTGTCCCGATACCAACAGCCATACCTAAAATGGTAAAAAATGCCCTTTCTGGTCTAGTACGGAAACCTCTAAGAGAAAGCGAGACTAATTCAGTTAATTTTAATTTTTCATTAAACACAAAATCTATTATAATGTTTTTTGAACAGTATTGCTAGCGTCATTTTGAGAACCAATATTTTTATCACTCAATATTAATTCCAACTTTTCAGCCAT
>CAINVO010000043.1 GCA_903854195.1 uncultured bacterium
GTTTGCTATGGGAGGATCTACTGAAAATTCAGCTTACGGACCAACAAAAAATCCTCATAGCCTTTTCCGTGTATCTGGTGGTTCATCTGGCGGGTCTGTTGCGGCTGTGGCATATCATGGATGTCTTGCAGCTCTTGGATCTGACACAGGTGGGTCAGTTCGAGAGCCTTCAAGTTTTTGTGGTGTAGTTGGTCTTAAACCAACATACGGTAGTGTCTCTCGTCATGGTCTTATGGCTATGGGTTCATCACTAGATGTTATTGGCCCTATTGCAAAAACAGTTGAGGATGCAGAAATAATTTTCAATGTTATAAAAGGAAATGATCCAATGGATAGTACTACTTTGTCAGATAGCTTGATAAATAATTCTAAAAAAGAAAATTCATCACCTAACGATCAAAATTCATCTAGTCAAATTTCATCCACAAAAAAAATGACAATAGGTGTTGTTCCAGAGCTTATGAACAAAGGGGGTATCGACCCAGAAGTTTTGAAAAATTTTAATGAAAATGTTGAGGCTCTTAAAAAAGCAGGTCACAATATTGTAGAGGTTTCTTTACCAAATATCTCTTATTCTTTGGCTATTTACTACATATTGATGCCAGCTGAAGTGTCATCTAATATGGCTCGTTTTGACGGTATGAAGTTCGGTAGCAGGGTAGAGGGTGACAATCTTTTGGGAGATTACGTTAATACTCGTGGGGAGTTGCTTGGAAAAGAAGTTCGCCGACGTATTATTTTAGGAACATATGTTCTCTCGTCTGGATATGCGGATGAGTACTATTACAAAGCTCAGGAAGTAAGAAAACTAATTGCTTTAGATTTTAAAAATGCTTTTGAAAAAGTTGATGCCATTATTACACCTACTGCACCAATGCCTGCTTTTAAGTTAGGGGAGAAATCAAATGACCCATTACAAATGTATTTAGCGGATATTTTTACAGTAACAGCCAATCTTGCAGGTTCACCTGCAATATCTGTACCATCAGGAAAAGTTACAATCACAGACCCAGACGGATCCATTGCAAATCTCCCTTTGGGAATTCAAATCACAGCACCACATTGCCGAGAGGATATATTGTTTACTCTAGGTAAAGAGATAGAAGGAAAGTTATAGTTATTTTGTAGTATAATTAAAACTAATATGGCTGCCCCAAAATCTGCAGGAAAATCAGGACCAAAAAAACCAGAACCACCAGCTGGACCAAATGGTCATGAAATACTTTTTTGGGTCGTTTTTGCAGGTTTTTTAATTTTTACTGTAATTCCTTTCTTGATGCTTCAGTTTTTTGGTTCAGACCAGGGTGCAGGGCTCGGGCCATTTCAAGAATCAGTTAATCATTTTTTGTTTGGTGCTATCTCTACTCTTCATTTTATTTCCATCTTTGTCTCGTTCTTGTTTATCGTTGGTATTATGTATGTAAAGTTTGAGATGAAAAGTTTTGAAGCGTCTCAAAAAACAAAGGGTACAAAAATTGAGCCAGTTGTTTCTGGTGTGCAGGCCGATGCTGAGAGTAAACCTTATGTAAATGAAAAATGGCAAAGTGTTTTGGATCACGCTGAATCAATGAATTCATCTGATTGGAGACTTGCCATTATTGAGGCAGATATTATTTTGGAGGAAATGCTTGAGAGAATGGGGTATCAAGGACAGAGTATTGGCGAAAAATTGAAGCAGGTTGAACCAAGTGATTTTACAACTCTAGACAATGCTTGGCAGGCACACAAGGTCAGAAATGCCATTGCTCACCAAGGAGGGGCTTTTACTTTGAGCAAGGCTGAGGCAAATACAGCAATAAATAATTACAAGAAAGTCTTCGAGGAGTTTTATTTTATTTAGGTAAAAGCTTACAAACATTGACCTTATTCAAAAGCTTTGTTACTATGTGGGTCTAATTGGTAGTTTGGTATAAATAGCGGGGTAGAGAAGCAGTAACTCGAGAGGCTCATAACCTCTAGGCCTCGGTGCAATTCCGAGCCCCGCAACAAGTAAAAAACAGAACCTTATTTACTAGTCTCGCCCTCTGTCCTGAAGTCTCAAGACTTAAAACAGAGCAGCGAAGGACTTCGTAAATAAGGTTTTGTTTTTTTAAGAAGTTGTTAAAAAGGCCTTACTGTATTATATTTATCTCACATCCTATATTTATGGGGTGGACGTATATGTCGGGGTAGCTCAGTGGTAGAGCCCAGCACTCATAAAGCTGTGGTCGTGGGTCCAATTCCCACCCCCGACACACCATTTTTCTTGAAAGCTTGAATTTATGTGAAATTGTGTATAATATGGACTACGCAATCTTAAGTGCGGCTGTAGCTCAACGGTAGAGCACTCCCCTGTCACGGGAGAGGCCGTGGGGTCAGCACCCATCAGCCGCGCCAAATAAAAGAACCATAGAAATATGGTTCTTTTTTATACTGGAGTGTGGGGCTGAGAACTGATAAAATAATTTTATGAAAACCATTATCTGCATTATAGGTCCAATTGGTTCGGGGAAGGATGCAGCTGCAGAACATATTGCCTCTAAACTCTCAATACCAACTTTTCAAATTAGTCAGGTTCTAAAAGATTTTGCAAAAGAATGGGGTTTAGAACCTACTCGTGAAAATTTGATTAAAGTAGGAAATAAACTTGCGGAAGAAAATGGACAAGGTTTTACTGTCAAAGTTTTGATGGATAAAATTTCAGATAACTTATTAATCATAACTGGAGTTAGAAGGACTGGGGTCATAGATTACATACGTCATAATTATAATTTAATTTTACTAGCAATAACTTCAGAGACAAAAATACGTTTTCAACGATGTGTAGTCCGCAATAAATTAGGTGAAGCCAAGACGCTTACAGAGTTTATTGAAAATGAAAAAAAAGAAAATTCAGCTCCAAACACAGAAAGACTTTTTGAATGTATGAAAGTTGCTGACTATACTATATCTAACGACGTCGACCTTAAAACTTTTACTGCTAAGATTGATGAATTTTTAGAACTAAAGGGGTTGGAGTGAGGATGGTTGTTTAAGCTGGGTATTTAAATCCGGCATATAAATTAGATTGTTATTTATATTGTCAGTGTATATAATAAAAATACTTAATAGTTAGCATAACAATATGGAAAAAATACAAGCACCGATATCTTTAAAGAAAATTCTTGCTGCAATAGGGAATATAGTTTTATTTATTGTATATTATTTATTACTAAGTTTTCTTTCAGGTTTAGTGTTGGGAGTAGTTGAGGCTATCATGTCGACAAAATATGATAAATCTATTTACTCAGTAATAGCTTTGTTTGCCCTAGTTGTTACAATTGTTGGTTCAATTTTTCTCAGAAAAAAGATATTTTTTCATGTGATCGTTGATAAAGAGGAACCCGCAGAACTAAACTAGTCTCCTTTTTTATTTTACCAATTTGGCGTATAATCCATTTCTATGGAGGCCATATTGTTATCAGTAGCTACATTCTTTTCCACTTATATTGGAGGCCTTTTCTCTATTAAGTTAAAGGATAAAATGCACTCAGTTATGGGTTTTACAGCAGGAGTACTTCTCGGTGTAGTTTTTTTTGATGTCATGCCAGAAA
The DNA here is from genome assembly GCA_903854195.1 of uncultured bacterium. Classification (GTDB taxonomy): domain Bacteria; phylum Patescibacteriota; class Minisyncoccia; order Phycocordibacterales; family CAINVO01; genus CAINVO01. The sequence continues at coordinate 3,573 of CAINVO010000043.1, forward strand.
TTATCAATCAAGTAAAAGAGCATGATTTTAACCCAATTGGTCCGATGCTTGCTTTAGTTTTTGGTTTTCTGCTTTTTCATATTTTGGAAAAAGTCATTTTGATTCATCATAGTCATGAGGGGGAATATACAGATCACAAACATCCACACGTAGGTGTTGCCTCAGCGCTTGCTTTGGCAGGACACAGTTTTATGGATGGAGTTGGTATTGGTTTGGGATTCCAAATTAGTCCAAGTGTTGGTCTAGCTGTTGCTATTGCTGTTATTGCTCATGATTTTACTGACGGGATGAATACTGTTACTTTGATGCTTACAAATAAAAATAGTCCAAAAAGAGCAAAAATATTTTTGTTGATTGATTCTCTTGCCCCAGTTCTTGGTGCCGCATCAACACTTTTGTTTTTTGCTCCAGCAGGATTTTTAGTATTGTATCTAGGATTTTTTGCGGGATTTCTTCTTTATATTGGTGCGAGTGATATTTTGCCAGAAGCTCATAGTACACACAGTTCACTCAAAACTATTTTTCTTACTATCGCTGGCGTCGCTTTGATTTTTATAATAACAAGGTTTACATAATTATAAATATAGAAATTTAAATTACATAATAAAATTTAAAAAAATAATCCAATGCAAAATCAAATAGACAATCAAGCAGAAGGGAGCGTTCAGAAAGAAATTTCAAATACCAAAGGACATCTACACATCATGACCCAAGCTATTCGCGAAATAGTTTCTATTTTTAATGAAATTGGTTTTTCTGTAGCACAAGGTCCTGAGCTTGAGACAGAGTTTTATAACTTTGATGCGTTAAATATACCTGCCGATCATCCTGCTCGTGATATGCAAGATACTTTTTGGATAAAAACAAAACCAGGAGAAGAGAAGAAAGTTTTGAGAACTCATACATCATCTGTTCAGATCCGTTTCATGGAGTCAGTAAAAGATAATCCAAAACCTTTTAAAATTATTATGCCTGGAAAAGTGTACCGAAATGAAGCAACGGATGTCACACATGAGGCGCAGTTTCATCAGATTGAAGGCCTTTATGTAAATGAAAAAGTTTCAATGTCAGAGCTCAAAGGAACTTTGGAATACTTTTTTAAAAAATTTATTGGACCAGATGCTCAAATTCGTTTTCGTTCAAGTTATTTTGCCTTTGTTGAGCCGGGAATAGAAGTGGATGTACTTTGGAAAGGTAGGTGGCTTGAGGTGATGGGGGCAGGTATTGTTCATCCTAGTGTATTAGAGGCTTCAGGGCTTGATCCAAAAAAGTGGTCAGGTTTTGCTTTTGGTGGTGGTATTGATCGTTTGATAATGCTTCGATACGGTATAGACGACGTTCGTCACCTTTATTCTGGTGATTTGCGTTTGATAAATCAATTTTAAATAGTACATATAAAATAAACTATAAATTTTTCCATATTTAATTTTTAAAAAACAAAATGAAAATTTCTTACAAATGGCTTCAATCATATTTTGAGCAACCACTCCCAACCCCAGAAGAATTGGCCGATCTTTTTAATGCCAGAGCTTTTGAAGTTGAGTCAATTGAAAAAATGGAAGGAGGAGAAAATACTGGTTCGTCCGGAAGTGCTTTTAAAATTTCTCGTTCAGATGAAGTTTTGGATATCAAAACTTTGGCAGACCGCAATCACTACGCTCTGTCTCATAGAGGAATAGCAGGGGAGGCTGCTGTTATTATAGGCCAAAAAGTTCATGATGGGGTTGCTGTACTTCTTTCAACAAATCCTATAAAAGCCGATCCTTCTGTGGAAAAAGTTTCTGTAAATGTCGAGACACTTAAAAATGATCCAACCCTTTGCCCTCGCTATGTTGCTCGTTTTATTGAAAATGTCACAGTGACAGATTCTCCACAATGGCTAAAGGATTATCTCATTTCAATTGGCGCTAGATCTATTAACTCAATCGTCGATTCTACAAATATAAATATGTTTGACGTCGGTCAACCTCTTCATGCTTTCGATGCGGATAAAGTAAAAGGTGAAATACATATTAGAAAGGCGAAGGTTGATGAAAAAATAATTATTTTAGATGGTAGTGAAATAAGTCTTTCTGAGAATGATCTTGTTATTGCAGATGATGAAGGTCCTATTGCAATCGCAGGAGTGAAGGGGGGGAAGCGTGCAGAAGTTTCTTTGAGTACAAAAAATATCATTATAGAATCAGCTAACTTTAATCCAACATCAGTACGACGCACTTCAACTCGTCTCAACCTTCGTAATGATTCATCAAAGAGATTTGAAAATGAAATCACTCCGGATCTTGCTGGAGAAGTAATGGAAAGAATCACTCTTTTGATAAGAGAACTTTGTCCTGAATCAAAGATTGGTGAAGTAACAGATATCTATCCAAATCCAGCAAAGTCTTGGAACGTTGAAGTGACTACTGCTTTTATAAATTCATCAATAGGTCTAGATATTCCAAAAGAAACAGTCATAGATATTTTAACGAAGCTTGGATGTTGTGTTGTCTCATCTGTTAATGAAAGCGGGGAAGGTTCGGTGACCGGGGTAGAACTTCTCACTGTCACTCCACCCTTGAATCGTTTAGATTTGAAAATCCCTGCTGATATTGTTGATGAAGTTGCGCGTATTTATGGATATGAAAAATTACCATCAGTTTTGCCTCCTGAATTACTTCAACCAACTCCGTTTGATCAAACATTTCTTTATGGTGAAAAAGTAAAAAATATTTTAGTCACACTTGGTTTTTCAGAGGTATTAGTTTATACACTTGTTGCAAAGGGAATTTATGAGATTAGTTATCCACTTGCAAGTGACAAGTCAGCACTTCGTGAGTCTATAACTCAAAAACTTTCTGAGACACTTATAACTAACGGGCGAAATGCAGATTTACTTTCTCTAGATGCTATAAAAATATTTGAAATCGGAAGAGTGTTTAAAGCGGAAGGCGAAAATGTTTCACTATGTATGGGAGCTTTGCAAATTAAAAAACAAAAAGGGGTGAGTTCAGAAAGTGTTTTGAAAAATGACATAGAGGTTCTTGAAAAAGAAATAGGTGTATCGTTTTCCGAAATTGATGCTAGTGCAAAAATTACAACAGGGGAGTACGGTGCCATTTTTGAAATAAATTTTGATAAAGTCGTTTCTTTTTTGGGTACAAAAAAACTTGAGGTTAATCTTTCAGATCTTGGCTTTACTTCACTACCACAAGATAAAAAATACAAAATATTTTCTACATACCCCTTTGCAGTGCGAGACATAGCAGTGTTTGTACCAGTAGATGTTTCAAAAGATGAAATTTATACTGTTATAAAAAAAGAGGCTGGTGAGCTACTAGTAGCTGACCGATTGTTTGATGTTTTTACTAAAAAAAATCCAGACGGGACTGAACAAACATCTTATGCTTATCGACTAGTTTTTCAATCTTTCGAAAAAACTCTAACAGATGAAGAGATAAATGAAATCATGTCTCGTATCACCAACGACTTGAATGCTCATTCTGCCTGGCTGGTAAGATAAATAGGTGTTAATATTTGGTTATAATTAATAACAAATTTTATGACTATTTTATTAAGTATTATTGGTTTTGCTGCTTTTATTTATGTTGTAGTTCGGCTGGGTCACATCGAGGAAGATATTGAAGAGCTCAAACGACATTCTGAAAAAACATCTGGACAAGTTGTAACACAAGATGTTTCAAATGAGGAATCTCGGCCTTCAGAAACTTTTGTTCCAACATCCACAGCCTCTCTTCCTGCTTCGGCACCTTTTTCTCCTGCTATCGCAGCACAAGTTTTACCTACTACTCCAGTTCCAATGCCGATCAGTCCCGAATCTTCTCTGTCGTCGGATATAATAAAAAAACCAGATGAGTCAAACCAGTCAGAGTTCAATCTCGGTAGTAAAGTTTTTACAGCTGTAGGAGTGGTTGCATTGCTACTCGGTGTTGGATTTTTCCTTAGATATGCTTTTGAAAATAATATTATTACACCTTTTGCGCGTGTAATGCTTGGTGTTGTTTCAGGTATCGCTCTTTCTGTGGGAGGGGATTTTCTACGTAAAAAGTTTGTAACATACGGATCAACACTTTTTGGGGCTGGATTAGGAATTATTTATATTAGTATTTATTCAGCATATGCTTTTTATGGCCTCATTGGTTTGCCGATGGCTTTTCTTTTCCTTCTGATAGTTACATCAATTGGTGTTTCTCTTGCATTAGTTTACGATTCACTACCTTTAGTTTCTTTTTCCTTTGTGGGTGCGTTTATTATTCCTTTTGTTTTGCCTATAACCGTTACAATACATATACTGTTTGTTTATCTTCTGGTTTTGAGTTTGGCAGTTCTCCTAATTTCTTATTTCAAAAACTGGTCAGGTCTTACGGTGGGAAGTTTGTTTGGGGTATTCTTTGTTGTTTTACGTTTTCTAGCTGACACATCAAGTTTGGATTTAAAAATCCAAACAATGAGTTATATTACTTTGATTTTTGTTATTTTCTTTTTTGCTAATCTTATAAGTTTTCTTTCAAAGTCTCCTGACGAAATCCAAACAGGGAAAAATAATCCAAGCGAAAGTGTGTTGATTTCTGCTGTACCTTTCTTGTATTTTATTTTAGGAACAATAGTTTTGCAGGTTCAATCCGACATTGCCACTTTTTTGTTTTTCATAAGCATCTTTTATTTGGCAGGCTCTTTTTTGGTCAGAACCTTTTTTGCTGAAAATGTTTCTTCAGTTTCGTTTTCAAACTTGATGCTTTTGATCGGATCTCTTGCTCTTGTTGGTTCCACAGCCCTTCACTTTAATGGTAGTTCTACAACAGTCCTTTGGGCTCTTGAGTCAATTGTTTTGATTGCAGTTGGCTACGTTCTCCGAGCATCCTTTACTAGAATCTTTGGTCTAATTTTGCCAATCTTTGTTTTTCTGAGAATGATCGGAACGGATATGGATCTAGGATCTGGATCTGTTGCCATTTTTAATTCTCGAGCAATGATTTTTTCTGCAGTGTTTCTCGCGTATATTTCCATCTGGTATTTGTATAGATTGTTGATTAACAAAGATGTAAAAGATATTTCTGAAAATGAAATAACATCTGGAAAATTTATTGGTTCAGTTGGTATATTTCTGGTTCCTTTTGTTTGGATTTGTTTAGAAATAAATAACTTTATTGCTTATCCTTATATTTATTTGCCGATTGCTTGGATGGTTTTCTTGTCCCTTATGGTTAGTGTTGGTTTTCTTGCGAAGGATATGTTAATTAGAGTTTTGTCTTATATATTGTTGATGATTTCTTTTGTCGGCATTTTGGTAAACACTTGGACATTACCTGCAGCTTTGTATCTACCTCTTTTTAATATCAGAGTATTTACCGCTACAGTTTGTGTAGTTGTTTCTGCTTATATTGTGGCGATGTTTAAAACAAATTCCGCAAATATCATAGAAGAAGAAAAGCCAGTTAAAAATTTTATTCTAGTTATTGCAAATGTGATGACCTTGTGGGTATTTAGCGTGGAGATTTCAGATTATTTTAATAGTGGTACAGTTCTTGATAGTTCTGAAAATACAAAGAGGGTGTTGCTCTCTGCGTACTGGTTGTTCTATGCAATAGCGGGTCTATTTGTTGGAATTGTTAAAAGATCTATTTTTGCAAGATATCTTTCAATTGTACTTTTTTCAATTGTTATCCTTAAAATTTTCCTATACGATACTGCAAACTTCAGTGACGTTTATAGATTTGTTTCTTTCATAATTCTTGGAGTCATTCTTCTTATTGCTGGGTACTCATACTATAGATTTAAGGATCGAATCACTTCTTTTGTGAAGGTTGGGGATTAAGATTTTAATTGAATTAAAGCCCTTTATGTAATAGTATGTGAGGGCTTTTGTGCCGTTGTAGCTCAGTTGGTAGAGCACGTCATTGGTAATGACGAGGTCAGCAGTTCAATCCTGCTCAACGGCTCCGTCATTGTTAATTTTGCCGATATAGTTCAGTGGTAGAACACCGCTTTCGTAAAGCGGGAACGTGGGTCCGATTCCCACTCTCGGCTCATTTTTTTAATTAAATTTCAAAGCCCATTTTTCTTCATTTTTAGGCTCGTGATATAATCAAAATATGACAAATTCCGAAGATAATTCAGAAAGCCAAAACCCACGCATCAAAGAAATAGAAGACGCCATGATGGACCCTAGTTTTTGGTCTGATAAAGAAAAGGCTCAATCATTGGTAAAAGAGCTCTCTTCCTTGAAGACCTCTGAAGCTGAAGCCATAAAGAATTCTATTGATGGCGGTGACGAAGCGGGTGTAAATCTCGCGGTACATTTTACCGGCCCATATGATCGGGGTGGGGCAGTGGTTACGATTTTTTCTGGAGCAGGTGGTGATGACTCCGAAGATTTTTCTAGGATGCTTTTTGATATGTATAGTGCATATATAAAACGTAAAAATTGGGGTTCGGTTTTAATACATGAAAATAAAAATGAAAGAAACGGTTTTAGAAATGTTACATTTGAAATAACAGGGAAAAATGTTTATGGTACATTAAAAAATGAGTCAGGTGTCCACCGCCTTGTTCGGCTTTCTCCTTTTAATGCAAAAAAACTTCGCCATACATCTTTTTCAATGGTAGAAGTTATTCCAAAATTTGATAAAGCTTCAGGTCTTAATGACATAATCATTCCAGATGATGATCTTGAAATATCTTTTGCCCGTGCAGGAGGGCCTGGTGGCCAAAACGTAAATAAGAGGGAAACGGCTGTGCGTATAGTTCATAAACCAACAAAATTGTCTGCACATGTTACATCGGAGCGTTCTCAGGCACAAAACAAAGAAAAAGCCATGGCAATTATCAAGGGAAAATTGTATACTTTAAGGGAGGCTGAACGAATGGCCAAGGAGAAGGGTATGTATATTTCCAAAACCACTGATGTTGAGTGGGGAAATCAGATACGCTCATACGTTCTTCATCCCTATAAGTTGGTAAAAGATCACCGCACAGGTGTGGAGATTCGAGACATTGATAAAGTCTTAGAAGAAGGTAATCTTGATGATTTTATCACTGCAGAAATTTCTCTATAAAGTCTGCGCCAATCTAAACGTAAAATTGGTATCTTAACTTTTTAAAAAATATGATTCATTTCAAAAACGTTTCAAAAAAATATCATGATCATTCTGTCGCTTTAGAGAATGTAACATTTAATGTCCTTCCAAAAGAATTTGTTTCTATTGTGGGACACTCTGGTGCTGGCAAAACCACTCTTTTGAAAATGATTTTAGCTGAAGAAAAACCTACAGCAGGAAGCGTCTTTTTTGAATCAATTGACATAAATGATTTGAAAAAAAGTGAGATGAATGATTTGCGACGTCGCATCGGTACAGTGTTTCAGGATTTCAGACTTTTACCTCACAAGACTGCTTTTGAAAATATTGCTTTTGCAATGGAAGCAGCAGGACGTACAGATGAGGAGATTGCGTCTGACGTACCACATGTTTTGGAGCTTGTAGATTTGGGAAACAAAATGCAAAGTTTTCCTCACCAGCTTTCTGGAGGAGAAAAACAGCGTGTAGCAATTGCTCGTGCCATTGTTAATCAGCCAGATCTTATCATCGCTGATGAACCTACAGGAAACCTTGATCCAGTAAATACTTATGATGTTATTCAGATTTTGAAAAAAATTAATGATCTTGGAACAACCGTTATTTTAACTACACACAACAAGGGCGTAATTGATTCTCTTGGCAAGCGCGTGATTACTATGGAAAATGGTAAAATAATACGTGATGATCAAGAGGGGAAATATGTTCTGTAGTCTGTTAATATCCCATTTTAGATATTAGATCCTGTAAAATTTTATAAAAATTAATATAAAAAATATGCTTTGGACAAAAATAAAAAGAGTAAGTAAGTCGGGCTTCGTTAGTTTCTGGCGTAATGGCTCAGTGTCACTAGCTGCAGTACTCATAATGACTGTGACTTTGCTTGTTATCGGCTCGTTACTACTATTATCTGCTCTTCTTACATCAACTCTCACAAGCATAAAAGATAAAGTTGATATTAATGTATATTTTGTTCAAAACGCTAATGAATCAGATATTTTAGACTTACAAAAAACCCTTCAACATCTACCTGAAGTTGCTACTGTCTCATATGTTACTCGAGATCAGGCATTACAAGATTTTCGAGCAAGACATCAGAATGATCAGCTTACACTTCAAGCACTTGATGAGTTAAGTGACAATCCTCTCGGAGCTATTGTGAACATTAAAGCAAAAGATCCCTCACAGTATGAAGGTATCACTCAGTTTTTGCAGAGTAAGGCTGTCAACCCAACAGACGGTAGTAGTATTATCGACAAGATAAACTATGCTCAAAATAAAAATGCTATTGACGCAATTTCTCGTATCATTAAATCAGCAGAAAAACTTGGTTTGATTTTGATCATCTTCTTTGCTTTGGTGGCCATCCTTATTACTTTCAATACTGTTAGACTTGCTATATACAGTGCGCGCGAAGAAATTTCAGTTATGAGACTGGTCGGGGCTAGTAGTATGTTCATTAGAATGCCGTTTGTTGTGGTAGGTCTTATGTACGGTTTGGTGTCGGGTCTCATTACGGTTTTACTTTTCTATCCAATTAGTTATTGGCTTGGTCCTACAACATATAGTCTGGGTACTGGTCTAAATCTATTCACGTATTACTTGAGCAATTTTGGACAGTTTTTTGTGATTATTGTTGGAACAGGTTTGGTTCTTGGTGCTATCTCAAGTTTCTTGGCGGTAAAGAAATATCTTAAGTTCTAGTCTTTAAAAAAATACCCTGCTTTGTCTCACCGCCCCACATCCTGAAGACTCAAGTTCTTTCTGGATGTAGCGCAGGTTCGCAAAGCAGGGTATTTTTATTTCTTTTTTTACTTATTTAATTAGATGGGCATTGAGTTTGTTCCTAACTCTGAGAAATCATATGAGTTGAAAGAATAATCTGTGCTTTCTTCATCATCACATTCTGAGTCTATTGTTTCGCATTGTCCTTCTATTGTCGAAGCCATTCCCAAGGTTGCATATTGAGATATAGGCATATATGAAGCTTTAAGAGAGGTTACCATGGCAAGCCAACCGAGCATGTAAGTCTTAGTCTCGTTGTTTGAATGATAATCCTGAATAGTTAATTTTATACCATTGCAACAAACATCATCTTGAGTAAATTTTCCTCCGAAGTCATGATACAAGCTCACGTTCAGGTCTATAGCTTGAGCATCAGCTTTTTCAATTGGAAGGGTGGCAAATGCAATAAGTAAAATAGAAAAAACAATAAATGAAACTTGGGGAATTATTTTTTTACTAATCTGGATTTTTTTCATATATTTTATTTTAATTTTAGATTGAAGTTAGCGATATTGCTAATACTCTCATCTGGGATTCTCACAATAACACCAAGGGCAAGATAAGCAGGGAAATGATTTTGCACTTTTTGGACAGCACTAGGGCTTTTTCCTTGAAGTTTTGTTGCAATCTGAACTAAGATAGAAGATTTCATTTTGAACGAAAGAGTCTTGCCATCGGCAGATGGAATATTTGTAAAAGTTGTGGACGGCTCGTAGGCAAGCAGAACCGTGTTGTTTTTTAGATCAAAGTTTGCTCCATGAATGGTCACAGTAGTATCGTTTGTTCCACTTGATGGATCGAGTGAATAAATTACTGGGTCGCTTGAGCTTGTTTGATTTGGAGTGTAGTTTACACCTCCAGTGTTTGTCTGATTAGTTGAGTTTGTATTGTTTGAAGTATTTTTGCTTGCACCTGATTTTGTATTAAAAACAGAAGCTAGGGCGGATCTAGTCAGACTACCAACATACCCTGTACCTTCCACGAGACCAATTGGTGTAAGTGTCATTGCGGCATATTTTTTTTGAAAACGAATCACAGCTCTTTGAGTCATTGCTCCAAAAGTTGCAGTTTCTTTTCCAACAGCCCCAATTCCAGAAACTGCTACAGCTGTTACAGGATCAATGTTTAGGATTTGTTGGAGGAGTTTTACATCTGGACCTTGATCACCAATTTTAAGATTACGAGTAAAGGACATGGTGGAACTGCTTTGAGCTATGGCTTTGTTGTCTGATAATACAATTGATCCAGTCACTATAACCCCTAAAAAAAGCACTAAAATAGCATAATATTTTGTATAAGACATGGAGTTATAATTGGAAGACTTATTGGTAATGTTAAGATTTTGAGTATTGTTTTTCATTGAAAATATTATATCACGACTGTTATTTGCCAGCATTCCGAACTATTAGTACAATAGAAAATAAACACCATGCCTAATAAAAAACCCGTAAAGAATTCATCAAAAAAGGTCGCCAACAAAAAACCCAAACATAATCATAAATACATTTTTGTCATCGGAGGGGTAATGTCCGGAGTGGGGAAAGGAATCACCACCTCATCTCTCGGCACCATCCTTCAAGCAAAAGGATTTAATGTAAACATCGCAAAAGTTGACCCTTATTTAAACGTCGACGCGGGCACAATGAACCCCACCGAACATGGTGAGGTTTTTGTTTTAAATAATGGGCTTGAGACTGATCAAGATATGGGTAACTATGAGCGTTTTTTGAACCGTGATTTGTCTGAGGCAGATTACATGACATCTGGAATGGTTTATAAATATGTTATCGACAAAGAGCGAGCACTTGGTTTTGGTGGAAAGTGTATTGACGCAGATACCATTCGAGATGAGATTTTGCATCGATACCAGTATGCGGCAAGAAAAAATAACTCAGAGATTTCTATTATAGAGATAGGAGGCACCGTTGGTGACTATCAAAATATTATGTTTATTGAGGCCGCACGCGTGCTTAAAGTTAAAAACCCAAACGATGTTATTTTTATTATGGTTTCTTTCTTACCAATTCCAAACAAGCTTGGCGAAATGAAATCCAAGCCAACACAAAATGCTATCAGACAACTGAACTCTTATGGTGTGCAAACAGATTTTGTAATTGCTCGTAGTGAAGTGCCTTTAGATAAAAAAAGAAAAGATAAAATTGCAATCTCGTGTAATGTTCCGATTGATAACGTTGTTTCAGCTCCGGATATAGATAGTATTTATGATGTACCTTTAAATTTTGAAAAAGATAGACTCGGAGAAATGATAGTAAAATCTCTCGGCCTAAAGAATGGTCACATAGATATGTCGCCTTGGAAGGCTTTTGTTAATAAGGTAAATAAGGCTAAAAGTAATGTGGGTCCAATGAGTGAGGTAAATATTGCTGTTGTTGGTAAATATTTTGATAGCGGAGATTTTGTTTTGTCAGACGCTTATCTTTCTGTTATTGAAGCAATTAAATTTTCTGCGTATGCTTGTGGAGTTCGAGCAAAGCTTGATTGGATAAATGCTAAGGATTTTGAGACAACAGAAAAAGACGGTGGTGGTGAAAAGATAAACAAAGCTCGTATTGCAGCACTCAAAAAATATGACGGTATTTTGGTACCTGGAGGTTTTGGAGAGTCCGGTATAGAAGGAAAACTTCGAGTGATTGAGTTTGCTCGTACTCATGGGGTGCCATATTTTGGTTTGTGTTATGGAATGCAACTTATTGTTATTGAGTACGCGCGGAATGTTCTTGGTTGGAAAGATGCCAACACAGCTGAAATTAATCCAACATCATCTCATCTTGTGATAGATATTATGCCGGATCAAAAGAAAAAATTAGCAGAAGGAAAGTATGGAGCCTCAATGAGACTCGGATCATATCTTGCGCATTTACGACCTGGAACTATTGCAAGTGCTGCTTATGGCACAAAAGAAATTAACGAGAGACATCGACATCGTTATGAAGTTAATCCAGAGTATGTTTCTCAGCTTGAGGAGGCTGGTCTTGTTTTTTCGGGTGTTTCACCAGATGGACATTTGATGGAAATTGCGGAGTTGCCAGTTAAGGGAAGTGTTGCGAAAGATGTGGCTGAAAAATTTGCTGCTACTAATATACATCCATTTTTCCTCGGTACACAATTTCATCCAGAACTACGTGCTAGACCTCTTGCTCCGCACCCACTTTTTACAGCTTTTGTAAAAGCCGCCCTAAAGCGACGTGAGGGGAATAAATAGCTAAAATATTAAGGCCCAGCAAGTCATTTGTTGTCTGTTGCATATTGACTGTTGTAGTTTTACAATTACTTCAGATCAATAATAGGGTATAAATAGGAGGGTGCTAAAATGGGTAAATCGTTAACAGCTTATAATCTAAAAAAACTGTTGATGTATTGTGAAGGTAAGTGCGGGTGGAGTTCAAATAAAGTTTCAGAATTTCAAAAGTTTTGTGCAGATCGTGGGGCTATTGTCGAGTCTGGTCCGCGAAAGCTAGTTTACAATGCACAAAAATTAATAAAAGATTTTGAAAGTTTATGTCAGACAAAACCTGACTCATCTAAAGAACTAACCGGCCCTGTTTAAAAATGGGGCCGGTTTTACAATTTTCAATATTTACTTGAAAAAACCACGTTTTTGCGGTATCTTAGGGGAACTCGTTGGTATTTAGATGCCGGCAAGTAAGCAGTGATTAAACATTGCGAGATCATCTAATGGTAGGATGCAGCTCTCTGAAAGCTGTCATCTTGGTTCGAATCCAAGTCTCGCAGCAATTGATTAATTTCAAGTTTTCTAAATATTGATGAAAATTTCTTTTTAATATGCCATGCAAACTGAACTACAAATAAAAATAAGAGATCACACAAAAGTTCCACCTCGATCACCCCACGAAATATTGGGAGGATTTGTTATTTTGGCCAGAGCGATAGATAAGTGTCGGGCGGAAATCGCTGGCAGGGCGGGAGAGTATGAATTTAACTGTGAACTCGACAGATATTTGTTTGATTTTAAAGGAACCGATGCACAAGCTTTCAAGGTAAATGTTTCTGAAGGTTCTACTGATGATGAGTTGGTGGATTTTGTTAAAGCAACAGGCACCCAAAAAACAGATCAAGAAATTTATGAGTGGTCTGAGGAAATGAAAAATATGACATATCATGGAGATGAAGATGATGGAGATTGGTTTGATGGCGAATGTCACAGACTCGGCCTCGACCCATCAAAAACAACTCTTTTTCAAATGTTGGATGAGGATGATAAGCAGTTGTTTCAATAGTTTATTAAAAATATCTGGTTTCCAAAATCAGTAAAAAATGTCCTCCAAAATTTTAATTTTTGTGTTTTGTAACAAAAACCTTTTCTCCACGGCTACGACTTTACACATAGTTCATTATCAATGTTGTGGATTAATAAATAAAATAAAAATATATGTCTGAATTTGATACAAAAATAGATGAAATTACTGGTGGTGATGTTGGTACAGATTTAAACTCAAAAGACCTTTCTAAAGATCTTACAAAAGTTGCACCAAGAAGCCCGTACGAGAAGATTGGAGGCTTTGCTATTATCGCTCGTACGATAGATAAATGTCGCGCAACTATTGCTGGAACGAATGGGGAATATCACTTTGATTGTCCAGTAGACAATCTACTTTTTGGTTTTAAGGGAATAAAGGGTGACGATTTTAGAGCGTTTGTTGCATCAGGCCATGCAGACGATGAAATAGCAGAATGGGTAAAAAACAATGGAACACAAAAAACTGATGAAGAAATTGCCATATGGTCAGATGCATTCAAAACAGATTTTTCATACTCAACTGATCCTTTAAAAAAGGAATGGTTTGAAGGTGAATGTAAAAGACTTGATCTTGATCCAAAAACAACAACACTTTTTGACTATCTAGATGTTGATGATAAGGCAAGTTTTTCAACAGGTGTTGATACTTCAAATGGAGGGCATGATGGTGAATCTTTTCCTGCTTAATTTAATTATCAAAATTTAACATTTAAGAATAAGATATTTAGTATCATAATGACTACTTTGTTATGGTGAAATAATCTTTCTAAAATGGTGTATTATAGTGTAAGGATTAACCTCGATTAATCCTTTTAATTTATTAAAAAAATTATAAGAAATAGAGAAAAATATGATCAATAAGAAAAAGACAGCTTTAATTACTACTTCAGTTGCAGCTATGGCTTTAACATTAGCTTTTGTAGCTGGAAGTCCAACATTTGCTGATACAAATGCTTCAGTAAATGTAAAGACAAATGTAGGTTTTGGAAAGGGAATGATGCAAGGACGTGGTAATGCACGTGGAGGTTTAAATATGGTAAAACCCGTAGCCGTTGGACAAGTTACAGCCATAAGTGGTTCAACTATCACAATAACAAGCCGCGGTCTTGGCCTTGGTGAAAAAAGAAAAGCAACTTCAACAGCTCCAACTTCAGTTTCAACTACATACACAATAGATGCAAGTAATGCTGTTGTTCTAAAAAATAATGCAACAAGTTCAGTTTCAAATATTGCCGTAGGTGATAATGTTATGGTTCAAGGAACACTTAGTGGAACAAATATTACAGCAACAACTATTCGCGACAATGTAGGTTTCGGTCCTGGTGGCAACGAGGGTCAAAGAGAGGGAACATCTACTCGACCAGCCATGATGGGAGGCTTACAGGGAATCCAAGGTAATGGTCAGCCCGTAGTTGCTGGAACAGTTTCAACTTTGAGTGGTTCAATTTTAACTATTACAAACAATGGAAGCACTTCCTATACAGTTGATACAACAAACGCTAGATTTATAAAAGCTGGGGTATCCGGCTCATCAACTATTTCTGACGTTGTAACTGGGGATCATGTGATTGTTCAAGGATCAGTCAGTGGTACATCTGTAGCCGCTACAACTATTATTGACCAAGGTGTTCCAAAGACTTCAACTCAGGGTCAAAACCCATCACAAAATCAGGCATCTGTAGGATTTTTTGGTGGTATTGGCAACTTCTTCAAACATCTTTTCGGTTTCTAAGCTTTTAAGCTATAATGGGTTTATATGAAACCCACCAACTGCCAAGAATGTAATCTAGAATCGGGCGATGGTGATTTTCAGAAAAACACCACAACCGAACTAGGAGAAAAATGCGCAGTTTTCGGGATATATGGAAAAGGTCTAGACGTAAGCCGTCTGACCTTTTTTGGTTTATATGCTCTCCAGCATCGGGGCCAAGAAAATTCTGGAATTTCGTCTACTGATGGTAAAGAAATATTTTGTCATAAAGGCGTAGGTTTGGTGGCACAAGTTTTTAATGAACAGATTATAAAAGATTTACCGGGACATATATCAGTTGGGCACAATCGCTACTCAACCTATTCTGGAGCTGGGGTAGAATATGCCCATCCAGTAGAGGTAAAGGATAAGACCATGACTCTGGTGCATAACGGGAACCTACCGAGCGTCACATTGCTGATGGAATTTTTAAAAGATAAGGGGGCCGATAAAGATTTTACAGTATCAAACCCATCGGACTCCATGATCATCACCCATGCAATACATATGCTTGTGAAGGAAGGCAAGACAATAGAAAAAGCTATTGAAGAAATTTTCCCGCTAATGACGGGATCTTTTTCTATATTGATCATGACAAAAGACAAACTTATCGCTTTGCGAGACCAGTTTGGAATTCGTCCTCTTTCAATTGCTAAGTTGAATGGTGGTTATGTTTTTGCATCAGAGACATGTGCCTTTCACCCTATAGGTGCAACTTTTATGAGAGACGTAAATCCAGGCGAGATGGTTGTGGTAGATGAACAAGGTCTTAAAATAAAACAAATAGTAAAAGGAAAACAAAAACTCGATATTTTTGAATTTGTATATTTTGCTCGTCCAGATAGTACAATGCTTGGAAAGTCTATTTATGAAGTTAGAAAAAACTTTGGAACAAGACTCGCCGAAGAATATTTGATAGATGCAGATGTTGTTATCCCTGTTCCAGATACTGCGATGCCAGTCGCTGTGGGTTATGCTAGGGCGTCAGGTATTCCACTTGAAACTGGCCTTATAAAAAGTCGATATATTCATCGTACTTTTATAGAGCCAGAACAACATATTCGTGAGCAGGGTGTGAAGCTCAAGTTAGCACCACTTAAAGAGGTGATTGAAAATAAGAGAGTCATTATTGTCGATGACTCATTGGTAAGAGGAACAACTTCACGCCAGATAGTTAAAATGCTTTTTGAAACTGGTGCAAAAGAAGTACATTTTTTGATAAGTTCTCCACCAGTAAGATTCCCAGACTTCTATGGAATAGATCTTCCTCGACAAAGTGATTTGATGGCCTCAAAAATGTCTATTGAGGAAATGAATAAATATTTAGGTTCTACATCTCTTAATTTTCTTTCATATGATGGAATGATAAAGTCTACAGGACTTGATAAGTCAGTGTTTTGTACATCGTGTTTTGACGGTGTTTATCCAATAGATCTTGGTGAGAAATGGGGAGATGTTGAGTATCCAAAAAAATAATGTTAATTTATATACATGCAAGCAAATAGCTTCAAACAAACAAGTCGGTCAAATCGCGCAAATATCATTGCTATGATTATTATTCAGCCTTCCGTTGGAGGTCTTATTTGCGTCTAGTTTTAAGAAATTTAAAAAAAGTAGATACAAATCAGCCCTTCACGGGGCTGTTTTTTATTAGCTAAAAGTTAGTGAAATTTATAAATTTAAAAAACAAAAAAATGAAAAATCAAAAAAAATACAGAGTAGTAAAAACATGTAAAGCACCAAAAGCACTTGGTCCATATTCACAAGCCGTTATTGCTGGGGGCTTTATCTTTTGCTCTGGACAGATTGGGATTAAGGGTTATATAGCAGAACAAACAAAGCAGGCGATTGAAAATCTGGAAAATATTTTAATTGGTGGTGATAGTGGGCTTGATCATATAGTAAAAACGGAAGTTTATCTAAAAGACATGAATGATTTTGAAAAGATGAATGAGGTTTACTCAAAATACTTGCTAAATCCCGCTCGTGTGACTGTGGAAGTTTCAAAATTACCAAAAGATGCGTTGGTAGAAATAAGTTGTATTGCGCTCTTAAAGAAAAATTAAAAACTAAGAAAAATAATAAATAAAATGAAAAAAAGTAAAAATCAATTAACGGTTCAGTTGGTGGAAGAAGCATATCAGCGTTTAAAAGATATCGTGATCAAAACTCCACTCGAGTTAAACAAAAGACTGTCGGAAAAATATCAAGCCAATGTGTATTTGAAAAGGGAAGATTTGCAGCTAGTAAGATCGTATAAGCTTCGTGGGGCGTATAACTGCATAGAATTGTTAAATAAAAATGAACGCTCTCAGGGTGTAGTCTGTGCAAGTGCTGGCAATCACGCACAAGGAGTAGCTTTTAGTTGCGAAAGGTTGAAAGTAAAAGGTCACATATATATGTCTAAAAATACACCAAAACAAAAAGTTGAAAGAGTGAGGGTTCTCGGTGGTAAATGGGTGAGCATAGAGCTTGTGGGTGATACTTTCGATGATTCATATGAATATGCCAAAAAATATTGTCAGAAAAATAAAAAAGTTTTTGTGCATCCATTTGATAATGTTTTTGTAATGGCAGGACAAGGGACGATTGGGTTGGAAGTTTTGGAGCAATTAGGAAATATGAATGAAAAGGTGTCGGCCAACACGCTTGATTATATATTTGTCCCAGTTGGTGGAGGAGGATTGCTAGCGGGACTTGGTACATATGTAAAATCAAAAAGTCCTAAAACAAAAATAATTGGCGTGGAGCCAGAGGGTGCACCATCCATGACGGAAGCCCTTTGCGCTGGTCGGACTGTCACACTAGAAAAAATAGATAAGTTTGTAGATGGAGCTGCTGTCAAAACTGTAGGCTCACTGACTTTTTTTGTGGCCAAAAAACTTCTCGAAAAAATGCTACTAGCGCCTGAAGGAAAAGTTTGTGAAGAAATGATTTCTCTTTACCAAAGTGATGGTGTAGTAACAGAGCCTGCAGGTGCACTTTCTGTGGCTGCTCTAGATGCGATGAAAGATAAAATAAAAGGGAAGACGGTGGTGTGCGTAATAAGCGGAGGAAACAATGATGTTAGTCGGTACCCAGAAATAATGGACAAGAGTCTGATGTATAAAGGTCTCAAGCATTATTTCATAATAGAATTTTCACAAAGGCCTGGAGCTCTTCGTGATTATTTAGACAACGTGCTTGGACCAAATGACGACGTCACACTTTTCGAATATATAAAGAAAAGCAATAAAGAAACAGGCCCAGCAGTTGTCGGATTAGAGCTTGCAGATAAAAAAGATTTTGAACCTTTACTCAAAAGAATGAACAAGATTGGTCTTGCATATGAGATTTTAAAAAGGGATAGTCCACTTTTTAAATTTTAAGTTTAAAAATTGTAAATATTTTTTTAAGTGTTTTTAATGTATGTGAAAATTGTTTATTCATCTAAGATTAGATATAATTTCAGCATTAGTTATTCTTAAATAAAATTACAATGATAAATCCAGCAGGGCTAGCTGTTGTGTTGCGTGTTAATGGACTCAATAAAAATTCTACTTGGGAAAAAGTTGAGGAAGTTTTGACTGAACTTAAATATGATGAGGCAGATAAAAAAGAAATATTCAGTATCCTTAAAACACAAGGTTGGTTTTTTGGATCTGTAAATATAGATAGCACCACAAACTCACCAGTAGCGGCTGCAGTTCCAGTCGCTTCAGTGTCTCCTACGAGTGTTCCAGTTGTCGCCAGCTCTGTGGGTAACTACGACCCGATACCTAAGAGTGCTTATGTCTCATCAGCTGCTCCTTCGCCTACTGCTATGTCTGTCAGTTCAAATAGTCCAAAAAATAATTCTAATAGGTTTGTAATCTCTCTGATTGTTTTGGTAGTTATTTTGCTTGGGGGTGCGACTACTTATGCATACATACAAAAGATTGGACCATTTGGACTTTCAGCAACATATTCGGAAGATAATTTTTTATCTGGACTTTTGGCAAAATTTGCACAGATTAATTCTGCTTCATATGTTGCCTCTGGTGAGATTAGTGTGGTTCCAAGGGATGGTGATGCAGTCCCTTTTGTTTTGGATACCTCAAATTCACAAGATCTCGCAAAGCAATATTTATATGACAATGAAAGATTTAAAGATGTTCAGTCAATTGTTTCAATACTGAATCGGTCTATAGGATATAGCTCAAACATTAAAACAAACAGTTCGAATTCAGCTACTTACCCCACAAACATTAAAAAATTACTCAGTTCGGCTCAGGTAAATTCTTACACACCTGTCGCTTCTATGACTGACCCTGAAACTAATAATGATTATTCGTATCAGGTCACAGATGGAGGTAAAAATTTTGCCCTGAAAATAACTTTTGATACAAATGATGCTATTAAAGAAGTTCAAAGCGGATACAGATACGGTTATGTTTCAACATCAACTATCGTAGAAGACAAAACTATCACATTTACAAAAGACAGTTCGGTGTATTTCTATATGCCATCTGAGCCTCCAAAGCCACTTATCATGCAGTTTGGTGAGGCTACAAAGATGGTTCCACCAGATACAGATGTTAAGGGCGCCTTCAGTGTGTCGTCTCAGTCATTAGGTGACGGTACTTCTAATTGGTTGTTTAATCTTGATGCAGAAGGATCGTTTGGAGATCTAACTTATAAAATAAATGCTGACGCTCAGAAAACTGATGATATGTATTACGTGAGAATCAATAATATTCCAAGTTTGTTTCCGCTAGGAGGTCTTGGAATAGAAAAGGGGAAGTGGATAAGTATTCCAGCTAACATGGCTACATCTACTACACAGGATGGATATTCAGAGCTTTCTATTGTAAAAGACAATATTCCAAAAGCCGAAGAACAATACAAAGAAAATAGAGATAAGTTTTTAAAGTTTATTAAGCTTGTTGCAACAACAGCTGACGGTCAAAAATTGATTTCTTTCAAGAATCCACCAAAGGCAGAAATTGTAGACGGCAAAAATTTAATAAGATATGACTTAAGTTTGAAAAAGGATGCTATTCTCCCATTTTACAATAAGCTTCAGGAGGATATGTCTAATGATCCAGATCTCGTTGAGTATAAAGGAATGATTGATCAGGGTTTGGTGAACTATCTGCAAAGCCAGGAATTTTCAGATGTTTTTGATTATGTAAATAAAAATTATGACATAACCTTCTGGACTGATGCCAAAGGTTTTCCAGCAATACTCCAATTATCTGTGAGAGTTGTTCCACCAGATACAGCTACACAGCTTGCTGATAAACAAATTAAAATCGTGTTCAAGGTAGTGTTGTCAGATATTAATAAGCATCTTGACATCAAAGCTCCGACAGATTCAACGCCAATAGATAAAATAATGAAAAATGTTCAGGGGAGTTTGTCTGACGCAAGACAAAAGGGTCAGACTGCTGCTGTGCAAGCTAAGCTTGCAAGTATGCGTGCTCAAGCGGAAATTATTTATGATAAAAGTGGAAATAGTTATGGAAAAAATCCATTTCCACTTGGGAGTTGTAAGAAAACAGTAGGAACATTGTTCGCAGATGATATCATGTCTAGATCTTTGCAGGGTTCAGATGGTCAAAGTATGTCTAGTGCAACCTGTGTTTCAAGTGGAACAGTTGGAAACGTAATATCATGGGCAGCATCAGCACCGATTCCTGGTGAGGATGGTTTCAGTTACTGTGTAGATAGCACTGGTAATTTGCAAAAAATTGTCGGTGCTTTAAAAGGGAAGAGTTGTAGATAATATTGGTCAGAATAAATTTCTATACGTTTCAAAACCTTTCCACTATCCCCACATTGCCCCCACCTCCCTCCAAATGATATAATATTCTCAAATATCACTTAAAAACTATGACAATTCGCAACATACTAGACTTAAGAAAAAAAGAACAACCTAAAGTAATACTAGTTGAGAAAGTTGTTTTCAAAAAAAGAAGTTTTTTTAGTGAGACATTGCGAGTATTTGTGGCGATAGTAATAGTTTCTGTTACTGTGTGGGGAATTACTCAGGCTCAGTCTGCGGCTGTTCTGGATGATTCATCTAAGCCAAGTTCAACAGAAAATCTAACTGGTATTTATGGAACAGTTGTGTCTATGTCTGGAGATTCTCTAGAATTGGATGACACGAAGGGTTCAAAGTATGAAGGCGTAGATGTTTTTAATGTTAATCTAAAGAATATTAAAACCGTAGAAACAAATGATGACATTCCAGTACAGATTTCTGTGGCAGATATAAAAACTGGAGACTTGATTATTGCAAGAGGAATCATAGATGGAAACAGTATCAATGCCTATGATGTTATTTCTTTTTCATATAAAAACTCTGACTTAGTTGCTACATCCACAGCGACAACAACCCCGATAGACGCTTTAGAAAATTCTACATCATCAATTTCTTCAGCATTGGCATCGTCAACATCTGACATAACAAATGACTTAACTGGATCGACTACCCAAGATCAATATACAGTAACGGGTTCAACTTCTACAAAGGAAACATCTTCAGGAACTTCATCACCAAGTGTTATTGATAATATTCTAAATTCTATTTCTAATACTACTCAAAATGTTTTTGACGCCTTGACTGGGGGTATCACTGGTTCTGACCCATCATCCGTAAATAGCGCGTCGTCTTCTCAGTCGACTCAACCGGATCAGTCGACCCAATCTATCAATTCAGTTACATCTCCTTCGAGCACAACAGATCCAACTGTTAACACAGATAATTCTGTCCCAATAAATTAAGACATGTTACATAAAAATTTATTAAAAAAAATATTTTACAAAATCTTCTTAGGAAGTCTTTTTGCTTTTGTTTTTTTATTTTTTCCTAACGGATCGCAGGCAGCAACTTTACCTGTAGGGAATATTTCTTCATGTGGAACATTAGCCGCAGCAGGGACCTACACCCTGACACAAAATATTAGTATCGCCACTACAACAGGCCCTTGTTTTATTGTTTCTTCTAATGGTGTGACAATTGATGGTGCTGGTTTTTCTGCGACGACTACATCTGGAAACACTTCATATGCTGTTACTGCACTAAACACAGTAACTCCAGACGGTGGATCGGCTTATGGAACTACGACAATTCAAAATATAACTTTTGTTAACTTTGGCGGCGGTGGAATAAAATCTAGTGGCAATAATGGATCTAGTGGTAACGGTGGTTCGGGAGGAAATATTTCAGTAATCAATTCAACTCTCGGGGCAATTACATCAAACGGCGGTATTCCAAATGCAGCAAATACAGGTGGTGCAGGGGGAAATATAAGTGTTTTGACAAATTCTATAACGGGTCAAATTACTTCTAATGGCGGTAGTTCAAATAATTCTGGTGGTAATGATTTTGTCGCGCTTAATCAAGGTGCAAAACCTTGGCTCAGTATTGCCGTCTCACCGAATGGAAATGTATATGTGGTTACCGGTCTAGATATATTTATGCAGGTTGGCGGCGTTGGAAACTTTGTAGCGTTAAATCAAGGTTCAAAAGGTTGGTCTGGAATCACGGCTGCTCCAAATGGAAATATCTATGCATCTGCAAGTGCGGGTGATATTTATATGCAAACTGGAGGGGTTGGAAATTTTCTCCCTCTAAATCAAGGATCAAAATCATGGTCCGGAATCGCAGCTGCGCCAAATGGAAATGTGTACGCATCTGTAATCACTGGTGATATCTATATGCAAACAGGTGGTACGGGAAATTTTGTCGCACTGAATCAAGGAACAAAAAGTTGGTATGGAATCGGTGCTGCTCCAAATGGAAACGTTTATGCTGTTGTAAACAGTGGTGACATATATATGCAAACAGGAGGAACAGGAAACTTTGTAGCGTTAAATCAAGGATCAAAATATTGGTCTGGAATTACTGTTGCTCCAAATGGAAATGTGTATGCAACTGTAAGTACTACTGTACCTGTTGGTGATATTTTCATTCAAACAGGTGGTACAGGAAATTTTGTCGCACTAAACCAAGGAACAAAAAGCTGGTTTGGAGTTGGTGCTGCGCCAAATGGAAATGTGTATGCCCTTGGGTACGGCATTGATATTTATATGCAAACGGGGACTAATGGGGGTATTGGTGGTAATGGTGGATCGATTACAATATCTTCCTCCGTTGTTTCTGGTATCACTTCTCATGGTGGTTCAGGAGGTGGAAAAATAACTTCAGGATCTGCCGGTAATGGAGGAGGCGCAGGTACAATTGTCCTAACTAATTCAACAAGTACTGGCATTATATTTGACGCACCTGGAACGGCAGGTTTCGGTACTGGTGGCGCTTCAAGTGGAACTGATGGTGCGAGTGCTACTACTACAATCACAAATGCAACAACAGCAAGTGTAATAACGGGTGGAATAAATGGAGCGATTATTATTACTGGAGCAAATCTGAATTTATCAAACAATTCATATTATGCTGGCAATAATTTTAGTCTTACAAACTCAGGAACATTAACTGTATCAAATACTTATCTTTCTGCTTTTAGTAATATGACAGTTAATGGAACAAACTACGGATCATTTATTGGTGGATTGTTTCCAATTTTGCCCGGAACTATAAATAGTTGTGGAACTATTACTTTTCCAGGAACTTACACATTAGGATCTAGTCTTTCTGGAATATCTGGTCCTTGTTTTAATATTCTTTCAAATAATGTGACTGTTGATGGTAGCTCTAATTATTATAGTGTTAGTGCTGCAGGAGGAAATAATAGTTATGCGGTGGTGTCGACTTCAACTCAATCTGGTATTTCGGCATATGGAACTACCACAATTCAAAATATCTCTTTTAACGGATTTGGTGGTGGAATAAATTCTAATGGAAACGGTTCAGGTGTAGGTGGCAGTGTTGTTATTGCAACATCAACAATGGGCACAACAACTGTAAACGGAGGAAATAGTGGGGGAACAGGAGGAGTTGTTTTAATATCCAACTCAACAATCTCTGGGCCAATAACGGCAAATGGAGGTGTTACTGGTACCGCGACAGGTGTAGGTGGGGTAATTACAATTATTGACTCAACTTCTACATCAATTGTATCTAATGGTGGAGGGGGTGTTCCTGCTTCGATTGGTGGTGCGGTTGGAAAAAGAGGTGGAACAATAACAATAATTCATTCAAATTCAACTTCAATAACTGCAAACGGAGGTGATGGCGGAGCCGGTAATAAATCACCAGGTGGAGCGGGTGGAGCTGGCGGATCTGTTTCGGTATCAGCAAATTCAAATACAGGAGCGATAGTTACAAACGGAGGTGGTGGTGGAAACTTGGGTTCAGGAAGTGTTCCTGGGGTTGGGGCTGTGGGAGGTTCTATTGTAGTTTCTTCATCAACTGTTGCTTCAGTAATTACATCAGGAGGTGCTGGAGGTTCAACAACTGGTGCCGGAAAGACTGCTAGTGCTGGTGGAAATGGTGGGTCAATCGTGTTTACAGGTGCGACAAGTACAGGGGCTGTAATGTCCTCTGCTGGGGCAGGAGGTTCGGGTACTGGAGGAAATGCGAACGCTGGAAATGGAGGCGCAGCAGTTGCAATTTCAATTTCAAATTCAAATGTCTCTGGGCTGGTTTCAAATATAAATGGTGCTAGTGGCCTACCAAATGGTTCAGGTACAACCGGCACATCTGGTGCAGGCGGAACTACTACGGTCGCAACATCGACAGTTGCGAGTATCACGAACACTGGAGTAGGCGGATCTATTGTAATTTCTGGAGGGAATATAAATCTCTCTAACAACACCTATATTGCAAGTAGCACCTTGTCTATTTCATACTCTGGAGCACTCACTACAACAAATACAACTCTTTCTCCACTTTCACATTTAGCAATAAATTCAAACGATCTAGGGTCATATGTCGGTGGATCTTTCCCGTTAATTCCAGGGACTATAAATAGTTGTGGAACTATATATTTTTCAGGTACATACACCCTCGGAGGAAATGTAACAGGGGATTGTAATATTTTAAACACCGGCGTAACTCTTGTTGGTGCAAGTGGGGGTGCTCAAAAAATTCTTACAGGAAATATTACGGCAAATAATTATGGTGCAACTCTTTCAAATATTGTTGTAACCGGTGCGGTCTCAACTACTGGCGCAGGGGCAGGAACTTTAACTGTAAACAATGCATCAAACCTGACAGGAATAGTTAATGTTACAGGTGTGATCGCGGGAGATCATTCAAGTTCACTTTCCAATACTACAATAAATGCTGGGGGCAGTATTTCAAGTAGCTCTGTAAGTTTTGTAGGGGATGTAATCAACAACGGAACTATTAATTCTGGAAATTCCGTCTCAGGAAAAACAACAAACAATGCCACTATAAATGGAGATTTTACTTTTAATGCTTCATCTACAAACGCAGGAACAGTAAATGGAAATGTAATATTTAATGCATCATCAACTAACTTTTCTGGTGTCACTCTTGGTACAGTAACTGGAACAGCAAGATTTAATATGTTCACAGGGGTTTCTGGAGCAGTAACTCTTCCTAATATTGCATTCGGAGGTACAGGATATGTAACTGGAAATCTTTATGATTCAAATAATGCACAAATTACTTCTTGGATATTCAACAATACAAGCACCAATACAGCAATTCTAAAAGGTGATGCCATATTTAACAATACAAGTTCAAATATTCTCGGGGGTACGGTTCAAGGAAATGCAATCTTTAATGATTCAGCAACTAATGTAGGTATTGTTAATGGTAACTCTACAGTAAATTTTCCTGTAGCTAGACCTCTAGGTGGTACTACAAATGGCCAGGTTATATATTTTGGATATCCAGGAATGTATTTTAATGACTCTGCAAGCGGTCACGGTGTAATAGGTAAATGGGATGATATTTTAAACTGGTGGACAAATGCATCTTCAACTATTCATTCTCCAGTTCTTCCAACGGCAGGGGATGACGCAATAATCTTGGCCGGAAATATTACAACAAGTTCTATTACGGCTTTAGTTAAAACAGTAACATTCCAAGGTGTATCAAATAATGGAATTAATTTGTACGTTTCTTCAACTTCAACTGACGCTGCCCTTTTTAATGCCTCATCAACTAACTCAGGCACCATTCATGGCAATGCAACTTTTACCGGTCCTGATACTGATAGTTCAGGAACAGTTACTGGATATATTACACGTCAGTACAATGCCGGAACGTATGTTGTGGTAAAAGATTTTACTCACAATGGAGTAAATTGGATTGTTCAGTCTGTAAATGGCGCAGTTGTTGATCTATCTGGTGCAACATATTCTTTAATTACAAATACTTTTCAAGCATTGAATAATGGTATTTTTTCAGCATGGAACACACTTATTAGTTTAGGTTCTTCTGGCGTACCAGTTTTGTCTATTAATTCTCCCGTCTCTGGTACCAATATTAAATGGTCTCCAAACATATCCTGGGGTAATGCAACTCTCTGTCAATACAAGATGGATGCCGGAAATTATATTTCTGTAGATTGTTCAAAAAATGGAAGTGATGTTCCAAGACCAGGAGCAGGATCGCATGTTGTTTTCTTCAAGAGTACAAATGGAAGTGATATCTCAGAAAAATCTATTTCATTTACGTATGACAACACCCAACCGGTAGACACAGATTGCTCACTTCCTCTTGACGAGGTGACTCGTCCTTACTATTACCTGACTTCAAATGTTGGAAGTTGTACAGCTACTGCATCGACAACTCTACGCGGGGATGATAATGGAGGAGGGCATTTTTACACAGTTGGAAATATTACAGGAAGTAGTACAAATATTGTTCTCCAAAATCTAATAGCTACAGGAACAATTTCAAACTTTAATAGTATTACCGTTTCTTCTTCTACGCTGATCGGAGCTATTGATGTTACTGGAAGTTTGTTTGGAGATAATCTAACTAAGTTTGGAAATACAACAGTAGAGTCAGGAGGGTTGGTCACTGGTGGAACCTTTGTGTCTAATGTTACAAACAATGGAACGATTACAAATAGCACAGGGACACCGGTAACAGTTTCAGGAATTACTTTAAACAATGGAACAATTAATGGAGGTTTTGTCTTCAATGCAACTTCTACAAATGCAGGAACAGTAAATGGAACAACAACATTAAATGCTAATTCTATAAACCTAAATACAATTAATGGAAATACCAACCTCAATGGAACTTCTATAAACCAAGGAATAGTAAATGGAGATTTAACTTTTGGAAATTTTAGTTCTGTAAATGGTCAGGTTTTGTTTGGAGGTAGTACAAATTTCAGAGGCACAGGTAATGTCACCGGAAATCTTTTGGACCATTCTCAAAACTTAATCACAAGATGGATTTTTAATGACTTCAGTTTTAACAGTGGATTTACAAAAGGAGATTCATTCTTTAATTCCGCATCGGTTAATGCTGGCACGGTTTCAGGAGATGCATACCTTAGTGATTCATCTGTGAATGCTGGTACAATTTCTGGAAATGCCAATGTCTACTCTGCGTTGAGTACTCCTGTTTCTGGTAATGTTGGAGGTTTAGTTTCATACCATTCATATCCAAATTCTCCATCATTTAATAATGTAGGTGGAGATAATTCATGGATGAATCCATTAAATTGGTTTACGGATACTACACTTTCCGTTCCGCTCGGAAGAACTCCAAACTCAAATGAAAATCTAGTTCTTTTTACATCTACAACTTTGCCATCAGATATTACTAATAATATTTTTGTTGCTACTAATGATGTTGTTTTAGATGGAGCTAGTCATACCCTTAAGGGTAATGTTTCTGGTAACGGAGCCTTTGGCGGTCAGAACGCTTATAATCTTAATCTGCAGAATATTGTTATTAATGGAACAACAACAGCGAATGGGGGATTTAATCCTGGTGGTAACGGAGGAAATGCAGCAACGACCACTATTATAAATTCAATCACAAAGGCAGTTATCGGGAACGGAGCAAACGGAACAACTAAAGGTGGAAATGGAGGAGTTATAAATATTACAAATTCTGATGGTGGTGCTGAGAATACTAATGTTATTGCAAATGGAGGTGACGCAACTGATTGTGGTAATGGAGGAGATTCCGGAATTATTGATGTTAACGAATCTGATAATTACACAGCCACAAGTATTGCTGGAAACGGCACTAGTCGTACTTGTGTTGGGCAGATTCATTCTGGAGGTTTCCAAAATAAAGCCCCAGTTGTTGTTGTGCGTCCACCAAAAACTTCCCATTCCTCCTCCCCAATATCATCACCATCTGTTGCAGGTTCATCCGAAGCTAACATCAATGAATACTCACACATCTTCACTAATCCAAACGTTCCATACTTTGACAACAATTTACACGGAGTGACTCTAGACGTAAACGTACCAAAGAAACTAGTACTAAAACCACTACCCGCATTTAACGGAACATCATCTAATGCGTTTACATTCAAACCACTAATAGATGTATTAGTACTAACTCCTCTCCCTTCATATATATCAGATACATTCAAAACTAATCCTAAACTA
>CAINVO010000044.1 GCA_903854195.1 uncultured bacterium
AACAACAATCGAAAAGTTATAAAATCGAACTTTCAAAAATTTCTTAACAATATTTCAACTTTTCACATTTGCCGCTAAGTATTTATACTTATCATTTCAACTAAAAAAAATAAGCATTTATACTTATTGATTTTCAAATTTTAATAGATGATCTTTACAAATGTTGGGTGAATGATAACGAGCTCCGCAGGGGTGCGACTCAAACAATAGCCTAACTTCAGGAAGATAGTTTTGAAAAGATAAAGCCGGTACGTTGACAGTTGTCTCTACCGGCTTTCGGATTTCTTAATAGTGTTTAATTTTAGAACAAATCGTCTTAATGTTCGAAAATCTATCAACCATCTTTTTGAATTATTGTAAGAAAAACCCATTTTTTGGAGTTTATAAACCAATTATCAACCAATCAATTCACTTTCTATGAAGCCTATTAACAAAAACCCAAAATCAATTCGTTTAACTAATCAGCATTTTGCTATAATCAGGCACATTTTTTTCATGTTAACCGGTTGCTACTCTCTCGTAAAGATTGAAAGTCTTGTTAATCGATCTTTTTCACATATTAAATACTTTCAATCTATTGAAGACCTTCGTAATATGTATTGCAAAAAAGATATTATTGAAGCTATTATTACTACTAAGGATTTAAAGGAATTGATTGATAATATCACATCTCTTTACAACTCAATCAATCCTATGACCTATCACCAATCTCATGAACTCAGATCGGAATTGATTGATTGTTGTATCCGTTTAAAACGAATAGTCAATGATTTTTATGTAGCCAAATAGTCCGGCACGTCTTGGTTTATCTAAAGCTCGCAGATCTCATCTTTTATAATTATGTCACAACGAGAACTTACAATTTTACCAGTTATAAGTATATCACCTTCTAAAATATGTACTTATTCAGAAGTACATTGGACACCTGAAAAACCTAGACGAGGAGCAACCTTTGTAAACTTAGACCCTAATCAACCACTTCACCCTAAATTCATAAATTCAGATCGAACGGCCAACGGTAAAATAAGTAACATAGCTCGCAAAAAAATCTCAACAGCTTTAGACTACCTCCTATTGATGTCAAGTGAAAAAACAGTCAAAATTCATAAACTAAATAAAACTGTAAAATTTCGAATATGCTTTATCACGCTCACCCTTCCGGCCAAACAAATTCACTCCGACAATGAAATTAAAGAGAAACTATTAAATAGTTTTTTAATCGAACTTACTAGGTTTCACCAGGTTAAAAACTACATATGGAGAGCGGAAAAACAAAAAAACGGAAATATTCATTTTCATGTCATAATTGATAAATTCATTCTATACAATGAACTGCGAGCCCGCTGGAATCGTATTTGCAACAAACTAGGTTATGTTGACACTTATCAATACAACATGAAACAATTCTTTTCCTCTGGTTTTAAGATGTCAACATCAAAGTCAGATAATCGTACTCGAGCTCAGCAAATTAAAGCCTATCAAATCGGTATAAAATCTGATTTCAGGTCTCCAAATTCAACAGATATTCATAAAGTAAAATACATTACTAACGTCAAAGCCTACGTTTCTAAGTACATGACTAAAGACCCACAGTTTGAGTCTTCAGCTTCCCCTGAAGAAATTCAAAAGCTACTTTGTAAAGGTCGTATCTGGGCTTGCAATCAGGAACTTTCAGATATAAAAAATGCCAGAGAATACATTGACAATGAAATTCAAAATGCTTTGCAGGAGACTGTCAAAAAAAGCGAATGCAAAACATTTTCTTCTGATTATTACAATGTTTACTATATTTCAATCAATCAGCTTAAAGTTCTTTCTCCTGATGTTTTATTCCTTTATTTTGCACGTTATATGTCCGAACATTTTAAATTCTCGATACAGCTGGTAACTTAACTTTTCATAGTCAATAACTTAAAATTTAAAATCATGAATTTCAAAATCGGTAAAATCAACAAAAAACAATTTTTGGCTGAACATTCTCATTTAATAAAATTGTACTGTCGTTCTTGTAGAATTCATTTTTTACATGTATTAGCTCCAAAAATTTCTGACTTTTCAAACCTTCCATCATGTATGTAAAAAATGGAGTCTCCTTAAAACTTTTATGCGGTATGATGTGCGTAGCAGTCATTTGTGCAGATGATTATTGTAAATCAATTGGCATAGACCTAGTGATCACTTCCGGAAATGACGGTGTTCATATGGTTAATTCACTTCACTATGTAGGCAAAGCAATCGACATTCGTACCAACACAATGACAACCGAACAGCAGACCTCTTGCATTTCTTATCTCCGTGAACGTCTTGATTATTGCTTTGATGTCATTCTCGAGTCTGACCATATTCATATCGAATATGACGAAAACCAATAAAAGAAGTTTTTTCCAAAAACTAACAGTGATTACCAACCCCGGCAACTTTCTGCAAAATTCTTACATTATCGCGGGGGTTGGTTTTAAAAACAAAAAACACACCCCGCAAACTTCCTACGTATGCCAATATTTAAGCGGGGTGTTTTTTGTGTAAACAAGGTATTTAAGTGTTTGATTTTTTCCACACTCAAACTAAGCTCTTAGTTCATTAACTTATACCACCTAGTTCAAAATCTTATGAAATTACGGACAATCCAAAACCTCAACCGCCTGGACTGTCCGTAATTTGTATTTCGGGCTTCGCCCTTCGCCTTCTCTCCCCTTCTCCGGTCCGGCATCCTTAAAAATATGATATTGATTGGCCAGTATATGTATTTAATTGAATCTTTACCAGGTCTGATTGAAAAAAGATAAAAGATAAATGTGTGTATATTTAATTATTCTATAAAATATAAAAAAAAAAAACCAGCCACCAGTAACACCCAAACGCATCTACCCGGGGGGCTGGTGGCTGGAAAGCGCCCGGCTAGGCAAAGTGGCAGTAAGCTTTTTGCGGCCCCCGCCCAAGTGTGTCCCTCACGCAAAAAACAACTGCCACTAAGCCTAGCGACCCGCTCGCCCCCCGGAAACCCCCTCGCGGGCGGGCGCCTTTGCGTGGCTGCGCAGAATCTTCATTTCTCTTTTTATCAGTAAAGCGCGCATTTAGTCTTTCTCTCTTTTCTTCATTTTGGTCTAGCCACCGTTTTTTTGTCCGCGCTAACGCGCGGCGCTTCGCGCTTGCAACCTTCGGACTTTTTATAAATTGCTCCTCGGGTTCGCTTCGCTTCACCCTGCGGCCTCGCAGTCTGACATTTGATTTGATTATTTTTGTATCTTTCGAACCAATTTGAAAAATATTCGAAAAAAAGTGGTGTTATAGTGGTGTTGTTAATTGGATTATTTCATAATTTTATATAACCTTTAATCCTTTAACACATCATGTATCATTTTAACATCAAATTCGACCCCCTAAAGGTACTCATAGCCTTAATTTGTATCATGGCTATGTCCTTCGTTGCAGTTGCTCCTGCCTCCCCGGCTCCGGCTCCTAACGCCATTTCTTTATGGATTACTAATCATTGGCCTATGGTCGGTTTAGTAATTTCCGAAGCTCTTGCCTTCCTGCCTACTAAATTTGCAGGTATCGCTAAAGCTGTTTTTTCTTTTGTCAACGACTTGCTGTCGAGAAAAGACTCATCGCAGTAAGTCTTACTATCAAATTTGAGTTTTAACCCTTAAAAATTTTTATTATGCTTTTAAAATTTGGAATGATAGTAACAGACGGCCGCAACAAACTCGGCGGACACGTCCTATCAAAAAATCGCGGCGGTAACTATGCCCGTACAAAGGTTACCCCTGTCAATCCTCAAACAACCTATCAGGCAGCAGTTCGTCAGGCTTTCACTTCTTTCTCTCAAGGTTGGAGAGGTTTAACTTCAGATCAGCGCCTTGCCTGGAATGGTGCAGTTACCAATTTTCAGCGTACCAACATTTTTGGTGATCTAAAATCACCGTCTGGTTTTAATCTTTACCAACGTCTTAACAACGTACTTCAAAGTATTGGTGTTTCCGCTCTTTCTCTTCCCCCTCTTCCTTCTTCAGTTGCTGATTGTTATGCAACTGGTTTAAGTTGCACAATTGTAACTCCAACTCTTTCGCTTGTAATTAATGAAACTGTTCCTGCTAATACTTGCGTCAAAGTTTTTGCAACTCCACCTCTTTCGCCAGGGAAATCATTTGTAAAAAATCAATATCGCTATTTGAATTTTTTGGATGCTGCTTCTGAGTCTCCTCAAGACATTAAAGAGATTTATTTGGCTAAATTCGGTTCTCTTGGTGCTGTCGGTCAACAAATTTGGGTAAAAACTCAAGCCGTAAATATGACAACTGGTCAGGTCGGCACTCCGGCCGAAGTGTCAGTCATCACTGTTGCAGGTGTGTAGTCCTGTTTCCTCTCTGTGTTTATTATATATTCCTTTGCCGGTAAGTATCCCAGTCCTTACCGGCATTGTTACTTTATCTTTTAAAATCTTCAGACATGGAAAAATGGAAAACTTTCCCTCAGAACCTTCCTGTTCATGATACCATCGTTTGGCTTCGTATTAACTATTGGTTTGGTCCAGCCTTCCAGGCTCGCTATTCAGACGACACGCTAACTTTTACCTCTGTCGTTAATTCTATTACATATCCTGTTTGGTGCTGTTCGCGTTGGAGGAATCTTTAATGGCAAATTTAAAAATTAGTTCTGGCCATAATCTCCGATCAGGTAAACACGCTGGTCAATCCATCCAGAATAACCGTTCCGGAACAGCTGTTAAACGCAAAAATCAACCCCGCAAAACTCGCTCTGTCGAGCAAAACTATTTTCGTAATTTCCTTATGCAGTGCGTTCGTCAGTGGCGCGATCTTTCCCCCGAAATTCAAAACACTTGGAAATCTTGGGCATCAACTTTTCCACAACCTACTAATCTAAACCCTTTAACTTTTCTGTCTGGGTACCAATTATTTTTAAAACGCAATTACTACCTTTTTATCAGTGATCCGTATTCTTTTGAGTTTATGACCTCTCCGGTTTTCCAAGTATATGAAGCTGATTCCCTTTCCGTGAAATGCTATTTTGATGCAGGCCGTTTATACCTTTCTTGCTCTTTTCTTTCAAATTCCCTCAAATGGCTTTATTCCCTTTTTTTGTCAACTTCTCAAAGTGCAGGTAAAAAGTTTTTCACTTCTCAAACCCGTGCTTTTTTAACCGTTCCAAATTCAACAAATGAATATGATATAACTTCTCTTTTCCTTTACAATTTTGGTA
Organism: uncultured bacterium; assembly: GCA_903854195.1. Lineage (GTDB taxonomy): Bacteria > Patescibacteriota > Minisyncoccia > Phycocordibacterales > CAINVO01 > CAINVO01. Next base: position 5,221 of record CAINVO010000044.1, read on the forward strand.
GGCTTCCTAAACTCCAAGACTGTTTATTTTTCTCTGCAATCGCAGCTGGTATCGATAACGGTCAATTTATTCCCCGTATCAAAATGAATTTAGTTGTTGAAGCAAAACAGCTTTCAAGAATTGGCTTTTATTACAATGTCCGTGAGCTTTCTCGCATCGCACCTCCCGGTTGGCATATTCCCAATTATTACGATGTATTCTATCATTTTGCAAGTCTCCCAAACCTTGAAGAAATTTGTTTTTCTGGCTCCTCTTTCTGGAACCTAGTCCCCTGGGGTTTTAATCCTGATCATTTACAATGTGTTGGCAACTCCTATAAAATTTCTGATACTTCTGGCTTTGGCGGTATTGGTGAAAATGACACTTTTCCCTTAGTTCTTGGTAGCTTTACTTTTCCTGTTTTTATTCGTGCAGGCAACTTCCCTGTTTCCTATCTTTATAACAATAATGCAGGCTACCCTCTCCGTTTCGTCAAGGATGATAATATTCCTGTTGATTTTATGATTGGCAATAACGGTTTAAAATATCCTACTACCGATTACCTTGGTCTAATCTGGACAACTATCGACAGTCAGGAAACTCTTTTTAACGACGGTACTCCTATTCCGGAAGTAACTGATTTAAACTTATGGCCTTCAA
>CAINVO010000045.1 GCA_903854195.1 uncultured bacterium
ACGAGTATCTTTTTTGTGCGCCTGCCAGGATTCGAACCTGGGACCCCATCAGTATCAGTGATGTGCTCTACCAACTGAGCTACAAGCGCATATTTTGTCTTAATTTTAAAGACAAACACCCAACCCTTTTCAAGACCAGATGTTCAAAAAATATAACAGAAAATGGGTAAAAAAGAAAGGGCTGGCGTTTTTTACCCTCCCCAACCTTTTTACTCAATATCAGTAAAAACTATAACCGACTTCATTTCATTAAAAATCCTTGATGGGGTAACGTGAATGTCACCAGCTTCTGCAGATATATTTTTTAAAGAATTATTTTTATTTTCTCCAACCATATAAACAAGAGCCTGATCAACTGAGTCTCTTAGAAAATTAAGAGTGGTGCTGACACGAAACTGATGTTTATTTTTATCCCCACAATCCATACCTGCAGCCATTTCCTTTCCATTAAATTTTTCATCAAAATCCTTATCTGAAAGAATTCCTGGAATAATACCAGCAACACTTCCATCATCCCCAACCCCTATTAGAGAAATTACCACACCCCTTGGAAAATCTTTTTTCCATTCAACAAGATTTCTGTTAAAACGTTCAGTATTTTCTTCAAAACTTTCACTCGCTAAAATTTGAGTATCGATGCAAAGGGCATCTACATTTATCAAAGCATCGTAAAACGGCAAGATCTGGAGCGTTCCAAAATTACTATCTCCCACATCATCTGTATATATTTCATCAGTTACAGTAACAGTAATGTTTGAACCTAATGAATTTGGATCAATAAAATTTAGAACATCAAAAGAAGATCCGCCCGCAAGCAAAAGCAATACCGGTTTATCACCTGCTGTAGCAAACAAACCTGACAGATAGTCTCCGGCATCCTCTGCTGGTTTTTTGGAGCTGTGAACTTTGATGTTATTTTTCATATTACCTTTATACCAAAAAGAAATGATATCTCAAAGGAAATTTAAAAAGCATCTAATGGGTATTTTTTACTTCAAAAACGCAATTTTATGAAAACTGATTCACGGAAACTAGCGAATTCTGCAATTACACGAAACTTGAATTATTAAACAATAGGCATATACTTTTTATAGAAGAACCCCGAAACAAAGAATACAAAATGAAACTTGATGCATCAACACAAAAAGTAACAGCGGGACTAAAAGCTCTCCCTGGAATTCAAACAGTTGCAGCCATGCCTAGCAAGGCATCAGTCACGGCATCGCTCGATAAGTCATGCAAGCGAGCGTCAACCAGAAAAATTGTTGGTAAGTAGCAAACAAACTATCTACCAAACCATAGAATGGATTATCCCAAAAGGTGGCCAGACAAAGTCTGCGCCACCTTTTTAATTTTTTATTTTTCTTTTTTTCCAAAACAAAAACCCCTGTAGATTCAGGGGTTTTTGTTTGTCTTGTATCGTATTGTTTTAGCTATTCTTTCTTTTGTTCCGTTCTTATTTCTGGTCTTTGCCAGATGTCATATTATTTTAAGATTAACAAATCCATCATACACTCGATCGAGATGTACGATATCGACACCGTCAGTCTTATACCTTCGACAAGCGAAGATATAAAACGTATTTCAAATTGAATTATTCCACGAGCAGCTTCCGCTACCCGTGCCTTGTTACGACTTACTCCCTGTTATGTTGTAGTCGGGCGACACCCTCACTGCGTGTTCCGAATCGTCTGTGTTATCCTGCTTCTGTTCCAGTCTCTTAAAGTCG